>JBEKVL010000241.1:0-8349 GCA_049514055.1 Tepidisphaeraceae bacterium
GCCACGCCCATCAACCTGGGCACCAGCGAGTTGATCTCGATCAATGACCTGGTCTCCCTTACTGAGAAGATCGGCGGGATCAAACTCCAGCGCAAGTACGACCTGGGCGCCCCCCGCGGCGTGGCCGGCCGAAACAGCGACAACACCTTCATCAAGAAGATGCTCAACTGGGAACCCGGCATCCCCCTCAGCAAAGGGATGGAAGCCACCTACAAGTGGATTGAACAGCAGTACCAAGCCCGGAAGACGGGTGGCGCCACGGTAAAAGACCACTTCTAGGAAAACCCGAAACCGGAAATCCGAATCCCGAATCAAACCCGAAGCAGCAATGACCATAGGGTCCACGGATTCGAGCGGCGTTCTTCGTCATTCGGGTTTCATTCGGATTTCGGGCTTCAAGTTTCGGAATTCTCACTTATGTCTCCACTTACAGACATCATCGGCTCCATTCCTTACCGCATGGCTTTCGCCGGCGGTTGGATCGATCAACCGTTCGTCTCGAAACTCAACCCCACGCCGCCGGGGTCCATGGTCGTCGTCGGCCTCGAACCGACCATGCGATTCATGGAGCGCGCCGGCATGGCCACCGGCACGCGCGATGTCGCCATGAGAATGTGGAAGGGCCGCCTGCCAGATCGCGCGCCGATGCTGCTGGTCAAGGAACTCTATTCGGCCGAGAACGCCGGCAAGAAAGACCCGTCCGGCTCGCAGGACATGATCGGGTTGATCTACCCCGGCGTAAACCGGCTCGACTACGACTTCCACCACGACGGCGGCTATTTCCCGGCCCACATCGAATCCAACAACGACCCGGCCGTCGCGCGCTGGATCGAGCGCGTCATCCACATGGTCCCCGTGGCCCCGCGGCCGGCCGGCTACGACCCGCTGGGCGAGAAACACCTCGACAGCAAATGGGTCCGCCGCCTCGGCCAGTCCGGCAAAGACTGCTACAACGCCATCGTCAACTGCGACGCCAAGGCCCTGGGCGCGTCAATGAACGAGTGCATGGAGTGCTGGGAATCGCTCCTGCCCCAGACCGTCCGCCATCCGTCCATCACCATCGACCTCAAGGCTCTGATGCAGTATTACCAGTCGCGCTACGCCGGGGCGATGTACTCCGGCTGCGGCGGCGGTTACCTCTATGTCGTCTCTGAAGAACCCGTCCCCGGCGCTTTCAAAGTTGATGTCCGTATCGCAAAGTAGGGCCAGCGTCCCCGCTGGCCATCCTGAATCGCAGGCCATCTGGCCGGGTGCCACGGCTTGTCTACTGCAAGCCGTGTCTGCGTGACCACGAAGCACGGCTTGCAGTAGACAAGCCGTGGCACCCAGATGGTTTCGAGAAGGCGCTGCCATGAACCCCATTGTCGTATCCGCCAGTTTCGATGACTTCCGTTCCCGCCACGCCCGCCTGCTGGACGAGGCCTCGCGCAGCGGCCCGGTGCATGCCCTGCTCTGGTCCGACGCCATGGTGCAGACCATCACCGGCAAGCCCCCCAGGTTCCCCCAGGAGGAACGCGAATATCTCGTCCAGGCCGTCCGCTACGTCAGCAACGTCAGCATCATCGACGGCAACTCCCCGGACACGCTGCCCGACAGCCTCGGCTTCACCCCATCCGCCTGGGCCGTCGCCGACACCGATGCCGGCCCCGCCAAACAGGCCTTCTGCCGTGGCCGCCGTCTGGAGCTTCGCCCCATCGCGTCGGACATTCTCTCGCGTTTTCCCTCACCGCCGATGGAAATCGAACCTGCGCCTCCCGGCCGCAAGAAGGTCGTCGTCACCGGCTGCTACGACTGGTTCCACTCCGGCCACGTCCGTTTCTTCGAGGAAGTCTCCGAGCTCGGCGAACTCTACGTGGTCGTCGGACATGACGAGAACATCCGCCATCTCAAGGGCGAAGGCCATCCGCTCATCCGTCAGGATGAGCGCCGCTATGTGGCCGGTTGCATCCGCTACGTCCGCCAGGCGCTGATCTCCACCGGCATGGGCTGGATGGATGCCGAGCCCGAATTCCTGCGGATCAAGCCCGACATGTACGCCGTTAACGAAGACGGCGACAAGCCGGAAAAACGCGAGTTCAGCGACAAGCACGGGATCCAGTACGTCGTGCTCAAGAGGCTGCCCAAACCGGGCCTGCCCCGGCGAATGAGCACGGCGTTGCGGGGGTTCTGAATTTGTTCGGAGTTCAGCGTGTCTTCTGGTTGAATCGCGGACATGCCACGCTGAAGCGTGAACTCCGAACGGGCCACTTGCCGCCTCACGCTCCGCCGGGTAGCGTTCTGTCCATGTCAGTCGGCCCCCTGCTCAATCAGGTGCTTCCTTCGGTCATCGAGCTGCGGCATCGGCTGCACCGCATCCCCGAGGTCCAGTACGAGGAATTCCAGACGGCCGAGGTCATCCGCCAGGAGCTCAGGCAACTTGGCATTCCCTTTGTGGCCGGCGTGCCCGACGCCCCCACTGCCACGGTCGCCTGGCTCGGTAATCCGGCCAAACCCTGCATCGCCCTTCGCGCCGACATCGACGCCCTGCCCATCACCGAGAATACCGGCCTGGAATACGCCAGCACACACCCCGGCAAGATGCACGCCTGCGGCCACGACGGCCACACAGCGGGGCTCATCGGCGTCGCCGGCATCCTCAAGTCCATGGAAGACCGCCTGCCGGTCTGCGTGAAACTGCTCTGGCAACCGGCCGAGGAAGGCGGCGCCGGCGCATCGCGGATAATCGCCGGCGGCGTTCTCGACGGACGCCTCGGACCCAGGGTTGGCGCCATCTTCGGCCTCCACGGCTGGCCGGGGCTCAAGATCGGCACGGTGGCCACCCGCCCGGGGCCGATCCTGGCCGGGCAGGATACGTTTGAGGTCAAGATCACCGGCCGCGGCTGCCACGGGGCGTTTCCGCATTTCGGGCACGATCCGATCGTGGCCGCGGCCGAATGCGTCAGCTCGTTGCAGCACATCGTCAGCCGCGAGATCGACCCGACCGACTCCGCCGTCGTCACCGTGGCCATCTTCCACGCGGGGACGGCCAGCAATGTCATCCCCGACGTCGCCACCTTCTCCGGCACCGCCCGCTCGCTCAACAGCACCACGCGCGAGCAGCTTCGCCTGGCCATCGAACGTCGCGCACGCACTGTGGCGGCCGCCCACGAATGCGCCTCGGACTTCACCTGGAGCGAAGGCTACCCCCCTACCGTCAACGATCCGGACATGGCCGACTACGTCGCCAACGTCGCCCGCGCGACACTCGGGCCGCATTGCTTTATACCAGTCGGGAAACCATCGATGGGCGCCGAGGATTTTTCGTTCTATCTGGAGAAGATCCCCGGCTGCTTCTTCATGGTCGGCGTGCAGCCGGCCGACGCGCCCAGTTATCCGTCCCTTCACAGCGATCGGTTCAACTTCAGCGATGAGGCCTTCCCCACGGCCATGGGGATGTTCCTCGAACTCGTGCTGCGTTTCCCGGACACGGGCAAGTGATGCCTCCTGTCCTGCAAATCCTCCGCTCGGCGGCCGCTTCGCTCTCCGAGGCGATCTACCCGAGCCGCTGCGAAGTTTGCTCGACCTCCCTCTCCGACGTCGGCTGGCTCTGCGACAAATGCAATGAACAGCTCAACAAACTGGCCGAGCACCCGGCCTGTCCCCGATGCGCCGCCCCGCTGTCCATGGATGGCGCGCCGTGCCCGTTCTGCAAGGGCAAGGGCCTGTACCCGTTGCGCTTGATCGCCCGGCTGGCGATCTACGAAGAGCCCCTGCGGCAGCTCATTCACCGCATGAAGTACGAGTCGCGCTGGCCGCTCGCCGAACTGCTGGCCGAGCGGCTGTGCGAACAGCGTTCGCTGGCCGGGCTGATGAGCCACATCGACCTGGTCGTCCCCGTGCCGCTGCACATCCGCCGCCGACTCTCTCGCGGCTACAACCAGTCCGACGTCATCGCCGGGGTCATCAGCCGACGTTTCCACAAACCCATCGCTCGCGTCATTTCTCGCCTGCGATCCACGCCGACGCAGACCCGGATCTTTGCCCAGGCCGACCGTCAGGCGAACGTGAAACACGCCTTCGGCCTGCTGGATGAGAAGAGGGTGGCCGGGAAACACATCATGCTGGTGGACGACGTCATGACCACCGGCGCCACGCTCCGCGAAACGGCCCGGTGCATGCTCTTCGCCAAGCCCGCGTCGATCAGCGCCGCCGTGCTGGCGGTGGCCGATCCGAAGCACCGGCATTTCACGCGAGTTTGAATAGAATCGTTGTTGCGAATGCTCCCCTCCCGCACGTACAATTCATGACATCATGGTTCAATGGCGAGAATATCTTGTGCAGAGCCCCGGCGTTTGTCCCGGCCAGTTAACCCTCAAGGGCACGCGCGTACTCGTGACCAACATTCTCGACAGCCTCGCTGAAGGGGCGACCGCCGAACAGATTCTGCACAGCTACCCGACACTCCGCCGCGAGCACATCGAAGCGGCCCTCTCCTATGCGGCCGAACTCGCGCGCGAGGAAAGCCTCCTGCCCGTGGGTAACCCGTGAACGTCAAACTCGACGAGAATCTGCCCACCGAACTCGCGGACTGGCTTCGATCCGAAGGCCACGATGTCCACACTGTCCCGGAAGAGAATTTCATCGGTGAGGAAGATGCTGTCATCGCCGCGCGCGCGCAGTGAATCCCGCGTGCTGATCACCCTGGACAAAGGTATCGCGGATGTGAGGCGCTACCCGCCCCGCGATTACGCCGGCATCGTGCTGCTGCGACCACCTTCGACAGGCCGGTTGTCTGTGGTCCAGTTCGCCCGCAAACGATTGCCACAGATATTAGCCGCCGATTTAGCAGGACGGCTCGTGGTTGTCTCCAAAGACAGTGTCCGAGTACGGTGACTGCGATAACAGAGCATGCTCTTCGCCAAGCCCGCGTCGATCAGCGCCGCCGTGCTGGCGGTGGCCGATCCGAAGCACCGGCATTTCACACGAGTGTGAACACGCACCCAGTCAGTACCGGTACGCGTTCCCAACTTCCACGGCCAAGAGCAGGATCGGGTATCCCAGATATGTGTACAGAAGGTCGGTAAGCGTGGGTTTCGTGCCGCGTCGAATGATGATGACCATCCAGAAAACCCAGAATATGATGGCGACCGCGCCACACCGTCTCCCCGTCGCGCCCCCATCAAGAGTATCCGCGTAGAGCGCCATGACTATCGCTTGTTCGAACACCGCCACCGCAGCCGCAATACATATCCTGTTGCGTAAATGAGACTCACGTTGAAGATCAGGCCTGGCATAGTCCAGCGTCCGAGGTTCCTCCGGCGGATGATCTCCGGACTCCGTCGGCCCGTCTTGTTTCGACTCGGCCACAAGTTCCTCCTGTCGCACGATAAGATTGTAGCGAACCCATCGCCTACCGCTTAATCCGCGCCGAGCCGCCTTTGAAGACATGCATCAGTTCATCGAGATCGATCTGGCTCGTATCCCCGCGCGTGGTCTGAAGCAGTGCGCCATGTGCAGCCCCCAAATCCGCGCACTCCTGCGGCGTCTTTCCGCCCAGAAACCCGTACGCAAAGCCGGACGAGAAGCCATCGCCGCCGCCGACACGGTCTTCGATCTCGAGATTGTCATACCGTCGCGACTCATAGAACTGGCCATCGCACCACAGAATGGCCGACCAGTTGTTGACCAGGCCGCTCTTGACCTCGCGCAGCGTCGTGCCGACCACCTTGATATTCGGATACGCCTTGACGACCTTCTCGACCATTCGCTTGTACGCCCGCGCATCCAGCGCCGACAGATCTTCGCCGACGCCCTCGACGTCAAACCCCAGCACCTTCTGGAAATCCTCCTCGTTGCCGATCAGGCAATCGACATACGGCACCAGCGCCCGCGTCTTCTCCTGGGCCTTCTGGCTCGACCAAAGTTTGGAGCGGAAGTTCAAATCATAACTGGTGATCGTCCCGGCCTCCCTGGCGGTCTTGATTGCCTCGAAGCAGACCTCGGCGCAGCCATCCGACAGCGCGGTGAAGATGCCCCCGGTGTGCAGCCAGCGCACTCCCTTCTCGCCGAAGAGCTTCTTGAACTCGATCATTCCCGGTTTCATATTCGAGCAGGCCGAGTGACCCCGGTCGTACATCGTCACCGACCCGCGCACGCTCGTGCCCACTTCCGTAAAGTTCAACCCGATCCGGTCAGCCCGGCCGACGCCGTCGTACTTCGCCATCACCACATTCGCCATGTCCACCCCCACCGCCCGGCCGTGGTTCACAATGATCCGCCCCACCGGATTGTCCACCAGCCGCGACAAGAACCCCGTCCGCAATCCCAGCCGTGCCAGCGCATACGCCACATTGTATTCCCCGCCGCCCACCCAGACTTCCAGTGACGTGGCGAACTCGATCCTCCCATGCCCCGGTGGCGACAACCGCACCATGCACTCACCGAGGGACATCAGATCGTATTGGCAACTCGAAGCGGGCTTGACATTCATCGCAATTCTCCTTGGCCCGCTGAGTTTAGAATGGCGCCGCCCGATCGGCAAACCTAAGCCCGGCGGCAACGCACCGAACATGGTCGCCGAGTCCACGCTCGACGACGGCTTCATGGCCAGCCCGGCGGTGTCGGGTTCCGCCCTTCATCTACGCACCAGGAGCCACTTCTATCGCATTGAGAAGTGAAGGTTGGGGGTTCAGGGTTCGGGATTCTGGGAATCGGGCAATGCACTGCGTACAGCCCGGTTCCCTCACCGTCACCATACGTCCTGTGCCCCGGACCCTTGCCCCCCCGCGAACCCAGAGTGGCCCTAAAGTGATCCCATCTCCCGGCCGATTCTGGTCTAGCCCAACCAGAAGAGGAAATCATGCCTATCACCTGGGATCCAAGCATGTCCACCGGCGTCGAGACAGTCGATACGCAGCATCAGAAGCTCATCGGTGCGATCAACAGCCTGATTGAGTCCATGAGCGCCGGCATGGCCAGAGAACAACTCCAACCCTTGCTCGACTGGCTGGCGGATTACACGAAGAAGCACTTTGCGCACGAAGAAGGCTGCATGAACCTGCACCGCTGCCCTGCCGCCGCGGCCAACAGGGCCGCCCATGCCGCGTTTATCGGCATGTTGGGCGAACTCCAGGAACGCATCAACACCACCGGCGTCACCACTTCACTGGTCCTGCAACTGAAGACGCAACTCAGCGAGTGGCTGCGCAACCACATCCTCCGGATCGACACGCAACTGCGGACGTGCGTGAACAAGAAGGTGGCGTAGTCGTCTTACGCGCGGGGCATTATGCTCTTGCGTGAGATTGCTCTTCCTACGGCTTCAACGTGGCGAGGTACTGATCCATCGCCGTCGCTGCTCGCTTCCCATCGCCCATCGCCAGAATGACCGTGGCCGCGCCGCGGACGATGTCGCCGCCGGCGAAAACGCCGGGTTTGCTGGTCATGCCGTCGGCGTCGATCTGGATGTAGCCCTTCTCGTTGACCTTGAGGTCGGGCGTGGTGGCCGTCAGGAGCGGGTTGGCGCGGGTGCCGATGGCTTCGATGACCACATCGCACTCGATCTCGAATTCGCTGCCGGGGATCGGCACGGGACGGGGGCGGCCGGATTTGTCGGGTTCGCCGAGGCCCATCTTCTGGCACCTGACGGCGCGGACCCAGCCCTTGTCGGTGCCGAGGATCGCCAGCGGATTGGTCAGAAACTGGAAGACAATCCCCTCTTCCTCCGCGTGGATGACTTCCTCGACACGGGCGGGCATCTCCGAACGGCTGCGCCGATAGACGAGCGTGGCCGGGTCGGCGCCGAGCCGGCGGCTGGTGCGGACTCCGTCCATGGCGGTGTTGCCGCCGCCAATCACTACGGCCTTCTTCGGCCGAAGCACGGGTGTCTCTGACAAAGGCTGGTACGCCTTCATCAGGTTCACGCGGGTCAGAAACTCATTGGCGCTGTAGACGCCCTTGAGGTTCTCGCCGGGAATGCCAAGAAACATCGGCAGGCCGGCGCCGTTGGCGATGAAGACCGCGTGGAAGCCTTCGTCCTTCATGAGATCGTCGATCGTATACGTCCGGCCAATGACCACATTGCACTCGATCTTCACCCCGAGCTTGCGCAACTCGTCAACTTCCTGCCGCACGATCTCCTTGGGCAGGCGGAACTCGGGAATGCCATAGACGAGTACGCCGCCGGGTTCGTGCAGTGCTTCGAAAACCGTGACGTCATGCCCGCGGCGGGCGAGTTCGCCGGCGGCTGTCAGACCGGCCGGGCCCGAGCCGACGACGGCGACCTTGAACCCTGTGCGCGGCGGCAGCGCCGCCGTTCCGTTGCGGTTGTTGCGCGCCCAGTCGGCCACGAAGCGCTCGAGGTAGCCGATG
>JBEKVL010000242.1:0-8324 GCA_049514055.1 Tepidisphaeraceae bacterium
CCGTCATCGTGGCCGGTCTGTTCGAAAGGAAGAATCCGCAGGCTGCCCTTGAATCGGCGCCCGCTGCGATTGCTGCCCAGGGAGGCGATTGAAGGTGAACGGTGTGAACAAAGACGTCCTTCTCTCCTTTGGTGTGTTCACGATTGTTCTTCAGACCACGGTTCGAAGGCGGCCAGGCGTCGGAATGTCGATCAGTCCGCCCACAGGCGATCTGTCCACATCGCTTGATGATACTGGTGCCGCACCAGATCGCACTACTGGAGCATCGCATTTAACTGGTCTGCCAGACGGTAGGCGCCCGTGGCGATGCGAAGCCGGGCCAATTGGCGTGCCAGGTCTTCGTAGGACACTGGCAAGGCCGGGACCGAAGCGGCCGATCCATAGCGTTCGCGCGCGGCCTGGCGCGTCGCGGGTTGGACCAGTTCGGACGGCCTGGTCTGCGCAGTCGTCTCCGAGCGGGCGCTGCGGAGCCTGCCTTGCAGGTAGACGAACTCCCAGGCGTTCGCCACACCCTCGTCCGCCCACGACTTGAACGACGTATGGGTGGCCAATTCCGGGATTGCGGCGCGTTGATGGTTGGGATTGGCCAGGATGTTCTGCGCCACCAGTTTGACGGCGTGGGGCGTGACGGCGGGACCGAGGATGCCGTCCCATTCGGCGTGGAGGTTGATGACCTCGCCGCCGGCCCGCGAGACGAGGAAGAGGTTGCCACCCTTGTCGCCGTCGGGGAACTGTGGCGAGAAGAGCGAGACGCAGTGTAGCGGCTGATGCAGATCGCCGACGAGGTGGCAAAGCCAGCAGATCTGGACGGCCTTCCGATCATCCGGCGTGTGCGGGTCCTTCAAGCCGGCGATAATCCCGGCCAGCGCCTTGAGGATGTTATCCACCTCGCCGCCGCCCTCTGCCGGGGACGGCGGGTTCAGGGTTTGGCGATCGGCTGGCGACACAAGGGGGTAATCGATGTAGTGCCAGTTGGCATGATGCTCGGTTCGATGCAGAGGGTTCTGGAAACTGCGGACCATGTCCGGCCAAGTCGCGGCTTTCATGAAGGCGTAGAGGTCGGGATCAGGGAATCCCTCGGGCATGCCGGCCAGCAGGTCCTGCTCGTATCGGGGATGCTTGTGGAGCAGCGCGACCACCTTCTGGCGTACCGCGGGCGTGAGTTCCGCATAGGTGATGCAGGCCATGACCATGTGGCCGCTGTCGGACCAGGCAGTGGCATCATGTGTGGGCAGAATTCCAACGGTCAGCCAGAGCAGCCAGAAGACTATTCTCATACCAGCACCTCGGGGGCATAGTGAACTACCCGGTCGTTCGACACAATACAACGCAGCAGCTACTGGGTCATCCTACGTGATGTTGCTCGCTTTACTCAGGCCTCGGCGCCGAGTTAACCAAAGCTTCATGCAATTCCGTGGCAACTTGATCAATGATGCTCGATGATCGAGAACGCGGCACCTGTGTGTGCCAGGACACGCGTCGGCGACGGCCTGCCCGATCAATTCAGGAGTTCCACGTCGACGCACGGCAGCCGTGTCTGAGGCAAGCTCAACCGGCACAATCTGTTAATCGGACCTGAACAATGTCCGTTAGACTGAGACTATTTGCTGGCCTCGGACACGGTCTGCAAACTCTCAGGCGTGCTTATGTCTCGGAATCTCCAGGTAGAGGCCGATTATAAATCATTATTATGTGCTTAGCTTCCCGTTAACATGGCCATAACCAAGCTCCCATAGAAAGAGAACCAAGTGGCGATGGTCTCAACCAGCCGCTGGGCGGCCCTGTTTTGCTGGAGTTGATGTGTTTGAGTATTTCAAGCGGTTGTTGACGTCCCCCGTCGGCCGGGTCACCGGGATCGTGGTTTCGCTGGCCGCGCTGGGGTTTGCGGCCTGCTCCGTCGCGTCGTTCTTCAGGGGCGGCACACCGGAGAGTGTTCGTTCCCGCATGTACATCTGCACGGAAACCCGCAAGCAGTTTCGACATGTCAACCAGATGGGGGAAACACTGCCGATCTTCTCGTCCTTCAGTGGGAAGAACACGGGCATGCCTGCGGAAGCATGCTATTGGACCGCTGATGGCAAGGCAAAAAAGGAGCCGACCTGGGTCTTGTTGAAAGAGTATGTCAACGAGGCAGGACCGACGTTCTGTCCAGATTGTGGCCGGCTGGTTGTCGGCCACAACCCGGCACCAGGGCCGGGTGTGAGAGTGCCGCCAACAGCGCAGCAGTACGTAGCACGCAACTTGAACCCGGAATGACCGCCGAATCGAGGACGCTCCCGAGTCAAAGGAATGCCATGAGAACAGATTCACAGACCCGCAGGCGGGCCTTCACGCTCGTCGAGTTGCTGGTAGTCATCGGTATTATCGCTCTACTGATCTCGATCCTGCTGCCCACTCTGGCGCGCGTACGCCGGCAGGCCAACGCCCTCGCCTGCGCCGCCAACCTGAGGTCGATCGGCACCATCATGATCCTGTACGCTCAGGAGAACCGGGGAGCGATCCTCGGCAATGCCTGGACGACCGGAGCGTTCCTCATGCCCCCCGCTACGCCGGCGACTACCGAGTCTAACTGCCCGGAAATCTGCCAGGTTTGGGACTGGACCGCACCGGTGGCCAAACTGATGGGCGCGAAGTTCAACACTGGCGGATCGCTTGCCGACCGCACGGAGCGTTTTAACTACCTCTGCCAATTTCCGGTATTTCAATGTCCGGAGAACGACATTCTTGCCGCGCCGTACTCGGGGTCGCCCATCACCGTCACCACCAAGATGATCTCTTACAACACGGCCAGTTTGTTCCAATACGCCTATGCCAATGGAGACGCGTCCAAGACCAGTCCCGCGACCGGTGTCGCGCTCTGGCTGGACTTTGGCGACTACAAAGACCAGACCAAAGTCTACAGACCCAGGATTGGGATGGTAGGAAATGCCAGCAGGAAGATCTTCATGGCGGATGGGGCGAGGTGGACCAACGCGAATGGGATGGCGCCCGATTACAACCTCGGTTGGGAAGGTTCCGGCAGCTCGCCGGGCGGCCATTACGCCGAATATGGGCCCTGGGCCTCGTACAGCTACACGCGAGCGTTCATAGCGGGCACGCCAAGGGCGTGCGCCATGCGCCACGGCGATCGCAGCGTATCGGTAGGGGCTCCGATTTCCAGTTATCGCTTCAATGCGCTGTTCTTTGACGGACACGTCGAAGGGCTCGATGGCGCGAAAGGAATGGACCTGCAACTGTGGGGACCAAGGGGCCTTTGGGTTAACGACAGCGAACGGAATCAAGACGCAATCAACTTGTATCCGGCAAACCAGCCTGGAGGCTGGACCGAGATTGACTGATCGCCCCTTGGCGCCACGCAACCGCACCGCGGTTCGGAAGCAAGTGTTCGCCCACTGCCACATGAATGGCCGGCGATCTGCGAGCGGGGCCTTCTTGGCATCGGGGCCGGTCTTCCATGTTCTCCAGTTTCACCATCCCGCCCTCCCGGCCCTGTTCTTTGGCGGAGCAGCGTATTGGCATTTACACAAGATTAACAGTGAGAACACAAACGCCTCATCTTTGATCGTATAGTCCAAGGTTCGCGATGAGACCGGAGGTGCGGAGAGCAATTACGCCTTGGATGGCATTGTACGGTGTGGTCCATTCGTGAGTCTTTTTGTTTGTCTGGAACCAAATTCAGCCTGGTGCGTTGTTCGCATCGGCTTGGGAATGAGGACCGGGCTGGTACAAATTCGGGAATTATCTCATGAACAACATTACATTACGTCGAAACAGTGCTGGCTCGTCCAGGAAACAGCGGAAGGCCATCATTTGCGCGTTCGAGGAGATTGAGTCGCGATTGATGCTCAGCGGTGCGGTGAGCGGTTTTACGGCGGGCGATGTGGTTGTTGAACAGGTGGGAACCACGGGGTCGGGAACGGCTCTTTCCAGCGCCAGTGCGCCTGTTTACCTGGATGAATTCACCCCCACCGGTACCGCCGTGATAACTGTGACCATTCCCTCCACGGGCACCGGCCACCTTTCCACGGCCGGGTCGGCGACGTCCGAAGGACAGATGACTCTCTCCGCCGACGGGCACTCCATTGTCGTTCCAGGCTATGGAGCGGATGCCGGGACTGCGGGCATCGCGGCCACTGCGAGCACGAGTGACCCTCGCGTCATTGACTCGGTGGATGCCGCGGGCAACGTGACCCAGCCAGTCACGTCCTCGGTTTTCTTCAGCCAGGGCAATATCCGCGGGGCTGCCTCCGACGGATCAGGAAACTACTGGGCATCGGGAACATATGGAAGTGGCCCTTCTTCGGCCGCCGGCATTAACTATCTCGGAACCGGGGCGCCCAGCAGTGTTGAAAACGCCACCACGACCAATACCCGCGTCGTCAATGTCTTCAACAACCAGCTTTACTACTCGACCGCTTCGGGCACAGTCGGAATCTACTCCGTTGGCACCGGGACTCCCACAACCAGCGGACAAACCGGCACGCCACTGGTCGCAACTGGAACAGGTGCGAGCCCTTATGCTTTCTCGATCAGCCCCGATGGCAGGACCATCTACATTGCCGACGACCGCGCTCTCACAAGCGGCGGGGGCATTGAGAAGTTCACCTCCGCCACTGGCGCCGCTGGCAGCTTCACACTCGCATACACGTTCGGCACCGCTGCTGGCCTGACCGCCGGGGATCGCGGCGTGGCCGTCGACTGGAGCGGAACCAACCCCGTGATCTACGCAACGACGGCCGATTCCACTACCAAACTTGTCACGATCACTGATACCGGCGCTTCAGCCACGGCCACGACCCTTGCGACAGCGTCGGCGAACACGGCCTTCCGCAGCGTCGCCCTCGCCCCAACGCTTGCCGTTCCGGCCGTGACGAGCGTCAGTCCCAATGCCGGCAAACTTGCCGGCGGTGACAACGTGACCATCAACGGCACGGGCTTCTTGGCCGGGGCGACGGTGAGCTTCGGCGGCAATCTTGCGACGAATGTCAACGTCGTCAGCAGCACCCAGATCACCGCGACCACTCCGGCCGGAAGCGGTCAGGTCGACGTCACCGTAACGACCCTTGGCGGCACTTCCGCCACGAGCGCCAGCGATAGATTTGCCTACACCTCCGCCCCAGTCGTCTCGATCGTGAGCCCGGCGGCCGGTTTCACCAGCGGCGGCACCCCGGTGATCATCACCGGAAGCAACCTGGCCGGTGCCACTGCCGTCAAGTTCGGCACCATGGCCGCCGCCGGCTTCAGCGTCAGCTCCGACGGCAGCCAGATCACCGTCAACGCCCCGGCCAATGCCGTCACTGGAACCGTCGACGTGACCGTCACGACTCCCGGTGGAACCACCGCCATCACCTCCTCCGACCAGTTCACCTACGTGGTGGCCCCGGTCGTGCAGAGCGTCAGCTCCAATTCGGGGTTGAGCAGCGGCGGCGACGTCTTCTCGACCGTGGTCATCACCGGCAGCGGCTTCCTTGGCGCAACTGCCGTGAAGTTCGGCAACGTGGCGGTGACGGGGAACAACTTCCAAATCAACTCCGACGCGCAGATCACCACCATTTACCCGGCCCACGCCGCCGGCGTGGTGGACGTGACGGTTGTGAACACGGGCGGCTCGTCGGCGACATCGGCCAACGACCAGTTCACGTACCTGCCTACCTCGATTGCGACGGCCGAGGGGTTCAGCAGCAAGGCCTTCGCGACACTGGACGACAATCCCGTGATCACGGCGATCCTGTCGCAGCCGGGCACCTTCAACGGTAGAACCTACGCCACCAATTGGGCCTTCCTGGTTAATGACGGGACCGGCTCGGTGGATGTCTATGGCGCGCTGCCCTCCGGATCCACCTACTTGCCGACCGTCGGCGACGCCATCACGGTCAGTGGCACTTGGAGTCCGTACAACCAGATACCGGAGCTGGCCTCAATCACCGCGATTTCGAAGGTCTCGTCGGGCAACCCCGTGCCCACGCCGCTGGCGGAGACCATCTCCGATGTGAACCAGACATACTTGCCCCCGAACATCGCGGGGTATCTCGTCACGTTGCAGGGTGTGAGCATCTCCGGTATTTCAGGCACCTTCGGCATTGCCAATCTGACTGGGACGATTACCGATACGGCCGGTAACTCCATGGTCTTGTACTACTACCCGACTTCCTACTCGACCAGCAACGTGAATTTGTTCGGGCAGGCAATCCCAACGGTCCTGGAGAACATCACGGGCATCGTGTCGGTCAGCACCAACACCACGACTGGCATCAGCACCGCGCAGTTCACCCCGATGTCGATGACCCCCAGCAACATCGCTCCGACCGTCTCGAGTTTAGGCCCCAACACAGGAACGACCAATGGTGGCAACACCGTGACCATCAACGGCTTCGGCTTCACTGGCGCCACCGCCGTTAGCTTTGGCGGCACGCCGGCCAAGAGCTTCGCATTCGTCTCCGACACGCAGATCACCGCCGTCGTGCCGGCCCATGCCGTTGTTGGACCCGTCGATGTAACTGTTACCAACGCTTGGGGCACCTCCAGCACCACATATGCGGACCAGTATAACTATACGGTCGCACCGGTCGTCGTGAGCCTGAGCCCGGCGGGCGGGAATACCGCCGGCGGCTACCCGGTGACCATCAACGGCTCCGGGTTCACCGGTGCCACCAGCGTCAGCTTTGCCGGCGTCAACATCCCATCCGGTGCCTTCGCCAGCCACAGCGATACGCAGATCACCATCACCACCCCGGCCGTTACCGCCGGTGTCTACGACGTGACCGTCACCACGCCCAACGGAACCTCCACCACCAGCACGGCGGACCAGTTCACCTACGCCGACATTCCGACCGTCACGGGCATCAGCCCGACGAGCGGATCCTTCGGGACAGTGGTGACCATCGACGGCACCAACTTCATCAACGGGGCGACGGTGACCGTCGGCGGCACTGCTGCCACCAACGTCACCGTTAACTACGATGGCACGATCACCGCCACCGTGCCGATCCGCGGCTCCGGCCCCGACACTGCGGACGTGGTGGTCACAACTCTTGGCGGGTCGTCGACGACGTCAGCCAGCGACCAGTTCACCTACGTTACTACCTCGATCGCAACGGCTGAAGGCAAGCCCAGCGGCTCCCTTGTCACGCTCGACCAGAATCCCGTGATCACGGCGATCCTGTCGCAGCCGGCCACCGTCAATGGCCTGACCACCAACAGTTGGGCCTTCCTAGTCAACGACGGGACCGGATCGATTGATGTATATGGGACGATGCCATCAGGCTCCACCTACACACCGACTGTCGGCGATGCCATCGTGGTCAGCGGCACGTATTCGCCGTACAACCAGATTCCGGAACTCGGAACCCTGACGGCCATTTCCAAGGTTTCGTCCGGCAATCCCGTGCCCGCGTCGTCTGTGGAGACGATCCCTGACGTCAAAGTGACCACGTTGCCTCCGAACATCGCCGGCTACCTCATCACGTTGAAGGGTGTGACCATCTCCGGCATTTCGGGCGCCTTCGGCATCACCACCCTAACTGGAGCGATTACCGACAACGCCACGCCCGGCAACTCCATGACCCTCTACTACTGGCCGACATCCTACTCGGCCGCCAACACGAATCTGTTTGGGCAGGCGATCCCGACGGGCCCGGTGAACATCACGGGCATCGTCGATGTGTACAACAGCACCACGCCGGAGTTCATTCCGATTACGATCGCCGCCGCTCCGGCCGTGACGGGCCTCGGCCCCAGCGGCGGAGCCCTCAATGGCGGCAACAACGTGATCATCACCGGCACCGGCTTTACCGGCGCCAGCGCGGTCATGTTCGGCGCGACCGCCGCCACGAGTTTCACCGTCAATTCACCCACCCAGATCACCGCCGTCGCCCCGGCCGAGGCCGCCGGCACTGTCGACGTGACCGTCACCAACAGCGTTGGCACCTCCACTACGTCGGCGGCCGACCAGTACACATATACTGTCGCCCCTGTCGTCTCGAGCCTGAGCCCGAAAGGCGGGAATATCGCCGGCGGCACCTCGGTGATCATTACCGGCACCGGCTTCGCCGGTGCCACCGCCGTCAACTTCGGCGGCGCCGCTGCCAGTAGTTTCACCGTCAACTCAGCCACTCAGATCACCGCCTTTGCCCCGGCCCAGGCAGCCGGCGCTGTCGACGTGACTGTGACTGCGACGGGCGGAACCTCGCCCGCCGTCGCCGCCGACAAGTTCACCTACGCCGCGACCCCGACCGTGGCCGGTCTGAGCACGACGACCGCGTACGCCGGCGGCGGGACGTCAGTGATCATTACTGGCGCCAACTTCATCAGCGGGGCGACCGTGA
>JBEKVL010000243.1:0-8317 GCA_049514055.1 Tepidisphaeraceae bacterium
ACGGAGAATCGACATGCCGGTCTCTGACGAATTGGTGGCTTGAATCGGCGAGTCACGGTCAGCAGATCAAGACGATCCGGCTCCCACCGGGCCGCTCTTCTGGCGTGATCAGGCTGACAGCGCCGGGCTGGGACAGGGCTGGGGCATTTGCGATCCCAGGATGGACTCGGCGGGGATGTCTTCCTGGCCACCACGCGCCCAGATCCTGGCCCACAGGCCCTGGTGCAGCAACTGGTCCTGATCGGCCAGCCAGATGAAGTCCGCGGGCTGCATGCCCCGCACCAGCCTGCAAAGCGCGGAGCGACGCTGGGCGGTGTCGGCCAGGAACAGCAGGCGGAAGCCCCGGAAGTGGCAGTTCCAGACCTGCTCGTATCGTTTATACCCCAGGCTGCGAAAGTATCCCTGGTAATTGAGGATCTTCTGCCGGATATCCGGGTAAGCACCGCCGGGGCTGGCCAACGTCTGGTTGCCCATGTCCACTTCGAGGAAGAAGAGGACCGTCTTTTGCTGGGCCGCATGATTGATGCACAAGACCCCGTCGGGCGTGAAACCGACGGGCTTGCCGTCAGGCTTCTCCGCCGGCGCGCGATCGAAGATCATGGGCTGGTTCTCCTGGTCGTGCCCGAGGAACGGCGACATTGGCGACAGAAAGGCCGTGGTCAACTGCGGCGCGATCCGCGGCACCTGGGCCGACTGCAGCCAGAACCAGTTGGTCAGCAGCTGGTGATCGACGCAGGGAATGGCTTCCGCCACGACCCAGGCGTCGGATACTTTGAGGCCGAGAATGTTGCGGTCGCGCAGAATCCGGATCCCCTCGCGGGCCAGGGAGATGAGTTTCTCCGGCTGGCCGCGCTTCCGTCCGAAAACGCTCTTGGCCGCCCGGATCAATCCGGCATCTTCCATCTGCTGGATGCGCCTGTGCATGACCACCGCGTTTCGATCGCACCGCAGGCTGAGCTGCTGGATGGTCAGAATCCGGTGCTCCGCCACGGTGCGTACAATCGCGAGGTCGCCGTCGGTGAGTCGAAATGCCATCGTGATGTTCTCCGTCCACGAGATCGAATCGTCCGGGTTGTCACACGCTCACTCGTCTGAGTGCGGTATGATCGACCGAGATGTTTCAGGAACCGCGGGCATCGCCTGGTCGTTGCGGGAGTATGCAGGCTCGATCCATGTCGATCCGTATTGCCGCCGGCTCATACCCAAAGAGCACCGTTGCAGACTCGCAATAGGCCGACCCCAACCGGATTACCCGGGTATGTGGCGGCTGCGTCGGAATCGTGCGAGTTCAATCCCTCCGTTGGCCATGGCATTCTACTCGAAGAAGGGAATCAGGGGTGATCAGGGGTGATCAGGGTGATCGGGGTGATCAGGGGTGATCAGGGTAATCAGAGTGATCAGGATTCTGCGTTGGTCCGAACGGGTCGGGATGCTCCAGGCAGCCCGACCGGGGCCGACATGCCTTAAGGCATGTTGGCCCTGAGCTGATCAAGCACCACTTGGGCGTCGGCCATCGCCGCCAGCTCTTTCTTGATCTGTCGCTGTTCCTCCGGGGTGAGCAGGTTGTTCAAGCCATACCACACCAGCAGGTCATCTTCGGAAAGAATGGTGCCACACTCGTCCGTCGGTAGCCCGCCATGGCTGCGGATGTATTCGACGATCCCCCTCAAGGTGTACGGGTTCATGTTTTGACCTCCGGGTCCGTAACCGATCTTCATCATCGGTTCGCCCTCATCAATAGGGCGAACCGGTAACGCAACTACTGATGACGCTCAGCTCGAACCGTCGTCGGCGTGCGTCGTCGCGTCACCCGCCCGGGCAGATCACTGTCTCCTGCATCCCAACTGAACCGATCCCTGAAAACACACCATAGGTCGATTTCTTCAGCAGGTTGTAACTCCATCACCCAAGGGAAGTTATCCACTTTCGAGGTGTTGAAGTAATACACAACTCGACCCCGGCCGAAGGGGAATACTTCAGCAACTCAGAGCCATTAAATCAGCGCTTCGAGGGCAATAAATCAGCGCCTTTGGGCTCACTCAAAGACGTTTCTCACATGCATAAGGCCGACGGCAGGTGGCGGCAGATTTGGGAGGCGCCGGGGATCACACGATGTTCTTATGCAGGTTGGACCGGTCGCGTCGTGAGGCCCACCAACCCGACGGGCGCCGGATGCCGGCTTCGCTCAACGCTTGGGAGGTGGTCGATAGGCCAGCCGCGTCAGCCGGTCGGTCAGAACCAGCAAAGAGGTCTGGGCGTGGGACGGTGTTGGGACGGGCACGATCTTGATTCCCGGATGCACTTTCCATTGGTCCGCCAGGCGATACCGGCCGATGGTCTGCAACTCCGCATCCAGCAGCAGGACATCGATGTTGTAGTAGAACCGGGCGTTGCCTTCGCCCGCCACCTTCTGGGGACCGGCGAGGCTGGACTCGCAGGTGGAAAAGACCAGACCCTTCTGGCCATCGTGCCCGAGGTCCGCGGCGCAATGGAACTGCACTCGGGCCTCCCGCGGCTCGCAATGAAGCAGTTGGATCTGCTTGACAGGGCGCAGATTCGCATCCAGCAGATGGGCTCGGCCACGCCGATCCGTCACCAGCAGCCGCTGCGGTGCCGATGGCTGGAGCTGGACGGCGTCCATCCCGGTCGCCTCCGCTTCCAGATCGAACGAAGCCCGCGTGGAGCCATCGGCATTGAGAGCCAGGACCGTTCCCAGGTCACGGCCATAGAACTGGCGGTCGGCCATGAGCCGCAGATAGATCTGCGGTTTTCCATCCCCGCGGACATCGGCCAGGATGGGAAAAACGTGGGAGAAGGCAGCGCCGATCGGCCGGGACCAGAGGACTCGACCCGAGGCGTTCAGCGCATATACATAGCTCTGCCGGTCGTCGGTCCCGTCGGCAGCGGATACGCCGTTGGCGGAGGCGTGAGTTCCAAAGACGATGCCGGTTTTCCCGGTGCCATCGATGTCGCCGGCAACCAGGCCGTCAACACCCCCGGCCACGGCCACAGACCAGCGTAACTGCCCGGACTGCGTGTCAAAGCAGTAGACCCCGCGCGGTTTTCCCTGCCTGCCCGCGCCGGCGCTGGCCAGCAGTCTGGGTTGCCCGTTGCCGTCCAGGTCGGCCAGGCAACGGGCGTCGAGAACCGAAGGATGCGGTTCGCCGGCGTCATCCGTGTAGACCTCGCCCTCGGCGCGCACGCGCAGCACGCCGTAGCGGCCCTGGGTCAAGACGTCGATGAACATGTCGCGTTTCTCGGAGAAGCGCACGAATGCCTCCACCCGGCCATCGCGGTCCAGGTCGGCAACCATGGAGAGGGCGATCCCCGCCCGATCGACGGCGTTGAGGTTGCGCCGCAGCAGGATCTCCCCCTCCTCGGAGGTGACGAACAGCGTGCCGTCCTGGGTGAGCAGAAGATCGGGCTGGCCATCCCCATCCCAGTCGCCGGTCAAGGCGCTGGACCAGGTGGAAATCTCCGGCCGCTGAACACTCCGCACCAGATACAGGCCGGCCGGGGCATTCCGATCAGCGTTGGAAAAGACCCGTTTCCAGGTGAACCAGGCGATGGCCGCCAGAACGCAGGCCAGGACCAGGCCGGCGCGTACCAGCGTCACCGGCCGCCGCCGGGCCGGCCAGGGCAAGATGCGCAGCCTGCGCCGGCGTTGCCCGTCCGGCCCCAGGGGTTTGCGGCCATGCTCGGCCCGGTCAACATCGGCCACCAGGTCCGCCACGGAGTGATACCGCCCGGCCGCCTGGGGATTCATCGCTCCCTCGGCGATCCGCGCCAATCCATTGGCCAGTGGTGATTTGAAAGTCGGGAGCGGCTCGGGCGGCCCGTCGAGAATCCGGTGCAGTAGATCTCCGTCCTCGTGTGCGGCATAGGGCGGCCGCCCGGCCAGCATTTCATAGAGAACCGCGCCCAGCGCATAGATGTCACGCGCCACGCCGCTGCCTTTGCCGGCGGCCACTTCCGGCGGCATGTACGGAGCGGTGCCAACCCGCACATCGCCCCTGGGATCGCTGGCGCCATGGTCCGCCTGGTCACGATTCAGCCCCAGATCCCCGAGGATCGCGTGGCCGGAGCTGTCGAACAGAATGTTCCCCGGGCTCACGTCACGGTGCAGATAGTCTTTCTCATGCAGATAGACAAGCGCGCTGCCGACCTGTTGCACGATCTTGACGATCTGGGACGGCTCCAGCGGGCCTGACTCGTGGATCCGCCGGGCCAGGCTCCCCCGCTCCATGAGCGGCATGACGAAGTAGGGGCCGGCCCGTCGCTCGCTGACCTCCAGCACCTGGATGATGTGGGGATGCGTCAAATCCAGAAGCGTGCGCGCTTCTTTGAGGAAACTCCGCTCCAGAGCCGGTTTTCCCACGAACTGGTATTTGAGCAGCTTGACCGCAACCGGCTCGGCGCGGCCGTGGGCGCGGGCACGATAGACAACCCCCATCGCCCCCTCCCCGATCTGCTCCAGAAGCTCATAGTGATCCAGCTTGATCGGCGCGCCGGGGAACTCAGGCGGCCGCAGATACCCCGTCTCAAACTGAAAACCGTCACTCAGTGACGACTCGGGGAGAGACAGCCTCGGCGCGGCCTGGGGGTCATCATCGCTCACGTTTTCTGCTCCAGTTCGACCAGTCCCTGGCGAAACAATCCGGCCAGCCGCTCGTCCAGCCAGGGCTGGGCCAATGCCGTCCGGATGCCGTCGCACAACTCCTGATCCGACAGTCGCGTGATCCGCTGGCCGCAGCGCAGCCGGGCGGCCACGATGCATGCCAGATAGAGCAGCCGGGCCACATCAGCGGGGATGCGCGAGTCCGGATCATGCCCATGCGCATGGGCAAACCGCTTGAAGAGGACCAGGAGGTCCAGCGGCGGGCGCGGATGCAACAGCACCTCGGCCAGGCTCTTGATCGTCAGACCATCGGCCTGGCATAAACTCCGCAGTTGTTCCGCCCGCGCCGGGGACAGCCCGGACAGACCGAATTGCAGGGGCTGCTCCAGCTCCTGGCGCAAGAGGTCGCCCAGATCCCCGGGCTGCCATACGGAACGATCCTCCAGCATCGACTCCAGGAACAGAGACAGGCGGCGGGGATCCATCGAGTCCGGGGCTTCTGCCATATCGATACCTCACACGGGGCCGGCATACACGCCCCTGCAAGTTGATACGCAATCGCTTCAGCCTTTTGCCGCCCGCCGCAAGAATCCGCGCAACCACGTCAACTCCACCTCGACGTTTTCCCGACCCGCGTAGTCGCCGATCACCTCCCTGAGGCACTCGGTGAAGATCCTGGGCGCCTTGGAGTTCGCCTTGGTGGCCTGGCTGTAGGTCAGGGCCAGTTCCTGCTGCAGGTGCTCGTAGGAGTCGGCGACCTCGCCTTTCGTGGGCCTGACCTGGCGCGCTTCAAAGACGGCCCACAACGCGGGTTGGCCTTCCGCCTCGCACCGCTTCTTCATCCGCGCCAGGGTCTTGGTAATGACTTGCCGGATGATCGCCCAGTCGAATTCGTCCGCGTCTTTGGCCGCGGCGACGTCATCCGCGTAGTCCAGAGACACGATCTGCGCGGCTGGAGAACGCTTCCGGGCGCTGGCCTTTCGTCGTTCATCGACAAGGTAGCGGCGCAGCGAGGTCAGCAGGAGGGAGCGGAACCGCCCCTGCGGGCGCGAAGCATCTTGAATCAGGTCGTGCGTGAGAATCTTGTCGACAATGAAGCCCTGGACCAGATCCTCCGCATCCTGGCGCTTGACTCCCTTGCCCTGGAGAAAATCCTGGATGGCTGGGGCATAATCCGTGAGCAACCGTTCCATTGCCCGGCGCGCGACCACCGGGTCGGAACTCCCAGCCTGTTCAATCAGTGACCATCGCGTTACCGGCATCCCATTGTGTTCTGCGCCATTCATGGTGACTCCGTAAACACACTAATCGACAGGCCGGAATTCTAACTTGGGCGCCGCCGGAAGCCAGCCCGTGAGGCCTGCCGGATCGAGTGCCTGCTCGGAAAGACCGGGGCGGGGCATGGCCCGCTCCGCCGCACGCCCGGCGGCGGACAATCCCCGGTAAACCCGCCCGGCAACTGCGTATACCTCTGTGGCGGCATTTGGCAATGTGCCCGGCCGCACAGTGGGCGACGGGACTGATGCGCGAGACCCCAATCACGCTGATCCTCGCACGCCTGGGCAGCTGCTCTCCGGATCCAAACCAGGCCGCGATCCCGGCTGAATTCAGCCGGTCCCGTGGAGGCTCCGCCCCACGCCGGCCCGGGGAACCGCGTCGTGCCGGCACCAACCGCTCCAGCCCTGACACAGATGACAGTGGCCTTCGAATCATAAACCTGAACAGGAAACAACCATGAACAACTACACAGAGCAATGCCAACACTACAGTACGTCATTTTGGCGGCGAACGCCCGGCATAGACCAGCCGTCGGGCAATGCGGCGCCGCAGAACCAATTCACGCGCGCCGGCGGGACCGACCGCGATGGCCGCAAGCCGACGCAGGGAAACCCGGCCGCCGAGTGGATCGCCATCTACGACTCGGAACTCCGAGTGATGGCGGGGCTGGCCGCACAAGCCGGGAACCGGGAAGTCGGCGGCGCCCTCTTCGGTCTGCAGACCCATGGCGGACGTTTCGTGGTCAGCCTGGCCACCGGACCCGGCGACGGCGCCACCCAGACCGTAGCCAGCTTCCAGATGCGCCCCGCCTTCATGGACCGGGTGGGCGCCATCCTGCACGACCTCTATGGCCTGCAGTGGATTGGCAATCACCACAGCCATCACATGCTGGATATCGGCTCTGAATTGTCCGGCACGGACCTGCGGCAGGTCATGTCCCTGGCCCGTGACAACGGGTTCGAACGCTGGTGCAGTTTTCTCGCCACGACCCACCGCCCGACAACCGGCCACAAAGGGTGGTCCGAGAGCGGTGGTGACAGCGAGGCGTGCCAGATCCGCCTCACCGCGCGCATGTTCCACGACGCCCAGGCGGGCGCCCGCACTCGCGTCCGGATCCGGGTTTTGCCGGGAATCAGCCCGATCCGGCTGTCCCTGCTGGCCAACGGCCGGCTTTCGCCGCAAGACATCGCCGAGCAGGCCAGCGCCTTTCCACCGCACCAAATCAGGCTGGATTGCCAGGAGTCCCCGACGGCGGCCGGCGGTGGCGAGCCGGCTGAATCCACCTGGCTGGCGCGGCAGGTGGCCATGCTGCCGCTGGACGTTCAGCCAAGCGTCAAGGCCAGAAAGGACGGGTCCATGCTGGTCCTCCGATTGCCGCTGCGACAAGCACCTGTGGCCTTTGTGGCCATCGATGCGGACCACCAGGTGCGGGGGATCCGTCTCGTCGGTTCGGCGGGAGGATCCGGGTTCGACGTCACCCCGCGGATCCTCGCGGCCGTTCAGGGTCCAGAACTGGAGCTCGGGCGGCTCCACGCGGCATTGTCAACGCTCGCGGCCGACGGCGGCACGATCTGCAAAGCGGTACGCCAAAGTCCACAACATGACGGACACGACAAGAGCCAGGCAATCCAGTCCACCGCGCCGGCAACGGCACGCGGCGGCGACTCGACCAAGACAACACCGACGCAGACGCCGGCCGAGAGCGAACGCCCGGCGGCCCAGGCAACCGAAACCACTGGAATCCCCTCCGGCTCTGCCAACCCCGCCGGAGCATCCGTAGATTCCGCGCCCGCGGAAACCACAGGCGGCGGCGACTCGATGAAGACAACACCAACGCAGACGCCGGCCGAAGGCCAACGCCCGGCGGCTCAGGCAACCGAAACCACTGGAATCCCCTCCGGCTCTGCCAACCCCGCCGGAGCATCCGTAGATTCCGCGCCCGCGGAAACCACAGGCGGCGGCGACTCGACCAAGACAACGCCGACGCAGACGACGGCCGAGAGCGAACGTCCGGCGGCCCAGGCAACCGAAACCACTGGAATCCCCTCCGGCTCTGCCAACCCCGCCGGAGCAGGCGGCCCCGCCGGAGCATCCGTAGATTCCGCACCCGCGGAAACCACAGGCGGCGGCGACTCGACCAAGACAACGCCTACGCAGACGACGGCCGAGAGCCAACGCCCGGCGGCCCAGGCAACCGAAACCACCGGAATCCCCTCCGGCTCTGCCAACCCCGCCGGAGCATCCATAGATTCCGCGCCCGCGGAAACCACAGGCGGCGGCGACTCGACCAAGACAACGCCGGCGCAGACGCCGGCCGAGAGCGAACGCCCGGCGGCCCAGACAACGGAAACCACTGGCACTTCCGCCGGCTGCGCGGTCGCAGGCGCCACCACGGGGGTGCCCATGGATTCCACCCCGGGC
>JBEKVL010000244.1:0-8315 GCA_049514055.1 Tepidisphaeraceae bacterium
GCACAGGTTGGCCTTCCCGGTGGGATAGTAGTATAACGTACGACACCTGATACGACGTCCCATGCCGCGCCAGGGCGGATTTGCATCAGGGTTGGCAGTGGACACACAGAACCGAGGTGGGCGATGGAATGGCGTTGGGGGAAAATGGTTTGTCTGATCCATGCCGCGTGGGAATGTCTGTTCTCACGCCGGTGGTTTGTCCTGTTGATCGCAGGGGTGGTTTGTAGTCTGGCCGTGGGGTGGTTCGTGGCCGGGCCTGATCGGCGGGTTGCCGAGGATGTTGAAGCGGCACGCGGCGTGCCGATTCCCCAGTTCGACTGGATTGGGAGCGTTGCCCCGGCCGGGCAGTCCCGCATTGCGGTGTATGGCGGCACCGAGGTCATCAATGTCTGGGCGGTGCTGGTCTATTTCTGGCCGGAGTCGGTGGCGTGCATTGTGGGCATTCCGGCGGCCATTATGCTGTTGCGATCCTTCCGGCGCCACGGCTCGGAGGAAGTCTGTCGCCGTTGCGGTTACTGCTTGCGCGGGATTGGATCGCCGCGATGCCCGGAGTGCGGGACGTTCCTCAAGCGTAGCAACCGGGTTCGCGGTTATCGCAGTCAGGGCGCCATTCCGCTGGCGGCAGCGGTGACGGGCGTGGCCATGTTCGTGAGCGTTTTGTGCATCAGTTGGGGTCCGCGTTCTGGTTGGGTGGCGGACCTTTTTCGCTGGGAGTCGCGCGGCTTGGCGCGGTTCGCGCAGAGCCGGGGGTATCGCTCACTTGGCTCGATGGTGCAACAACGGACCGGCGTGGTCATTATTGACCCGGACCATCGAAGTGTCGGCCGGTTTGTGCGGATTTACGCGCCGGTATGCCGTATCGAGTCGGCCACGGATGACGGGCGATACTGCGTGGTCACGGTCCCCGGTCTCTCGGCCACGCCGGTTGCCGGGCTGCTGGATGCGGGTCGTGCCATACCCAATCCATCAGTCACGCTGGTGAATCTGGACAGGCCCTTACCGGTTTTTCTGGGTTCATCGCGTGTGGTCATGTTGACGGACGATTCCCGGCTGGTTGTCTGGAACCTGGATCTGAACCTGGTTGAGACCAAGCTTGATCTCAGGGACAGGCTCGTGCGGCTGTGGTCGAGCGAGGCCCTGTTCGCCGCCTATGGATCGGATGGTTCCATTCAGGTGGCGTTCTCCAGCCGAAGTTGGCCCCTGGCACCCGTCGCGAGATGGGCTCCCTGTTTCACCTGTTGTTTCGCCCTGACGGGCAATTCGGTCACACGAACCGCGGACTTGGTGACGCCAGATCTGAGAGACGGCCGGCCGGTTTATCGTCCCAACGGGCTGTTCCTGTTCGACACCGCTGCACGGTGCAGGCGGCCGAAGGTGACGCTGGTGAGGGGCGGCGGAGGGGAATACACGATCACCTCCGACTGGCCCGTGAGTTTCGACGGATGCGTCAATGATGGGCGCTGGGTTTTCGGAACGGATGGCCGGGGCGACGGCGGCACCCGGAGAACGGCGTCGCCCACGCTGTACCTTTGGTCGGTGCCCGGATTGGAAATGCCCAAGGCGAGGGACGTGGAGGCGGAGGCAAGCGACGAGTACCAGGACCACTGTCTCCTTCGATTGGCGGAAGACCCGCTCGATCAGGCTTGGAAGACCCAGGGAACGACATTCAACGCCAGCCGCTTCATGACCCCGCCAGTTCGTTCATCCGCTCCGCCAGTTGAAAATCCAGTTCCGTCAATCCGCCGACATCGTGGGTCGTCAGACGCACCTGCACCGTGCGATACACGTTGGACCAGTCCGGATGGTGATTCATCGCCTGGGCCACGGTTGCTGCCGCCGCCATGAATCCGAAGGCCCTGGGGAAGTCGGCGAATTGGAAGGTGCGGCAGAGCATTCCGAATTCGATTCCCCAACCCGGCAGGGCGGACAGGCGATGTTGAATTTCATCCGGGCTCAGTTTGGTTGTGCTTCCCATGGGTTCATCTCCTTCTACGAATCAGGATTCCGAAAGGGACAATTGTCGTGACTCGGGGGTGCCATGGCTTGTCTACTGCAAGCCGTGTCCGCATGGCCGCGAAGCACGGCTTGCAGTAGACAAGCCGTGGCACCCGGAATCTGGAAACCTGTTCCGGCGCGGATCCTTACCCGATTCTAGCGCTCTGTCACACAAGATGCGATGAGTGAAACGACAGACAGGAATGTCTGTTGTACGACAGGCAGGAATGCCTGTCCCACCGTTCACCCATCGACTTAACGGTGGCGGAGCGCCAGCACTCCGGGCATGCGGGGGCCGAATTCGCAATCGCCTGTATAATCCCCCGCGAGTTGCCTGTGTGACCCGGTGATACGCAACGGAGAACCCATGCCATCACACCACGATCCATCCAGCAACGTCATCCGGCCGGCGCAGACCGAGGACTGCGAGGCGATCAACGCCATTTACAACTATTACGTCATACATAGCACCACGACCTACCAGATCGAGCCGGATACGCTGGGAACCCGCGAACGCTGGCTGGCCGCCCACGGGCCGCGCCATCCCGTCATTGTCGCCGAGTGTAACGGAGCCGTGGTTGGGTGGGGATGCCTGAACCAGTGGCGAAGCCGCGAGGCCTACGACAACACCGTAGAGAACTCCGTCTACGTCGCCAATGGTCTGCACGGCCAGGGGATCGGCTCGGCAATCCTCAGCGAGCTCATGCGCCTGGCCCGCGGGATCGGCCATCACACCATTGTCGCGGTCATCGACGCCGAGCAGGCGGCCAGCATCCGGCTGCACGCCAAACACGGATTCTCCGAGGTCGGCCGGCTGAAGCAACTTGGGTTCAAGTTCAACCGCTGGCTGGACGTGGTCTATATGCAGTTGATGCTGTGAATCGCCGGGAACGCCGAGCACCAACTCGGCTCTTCCGGCCGAGGCAACGTGGTTCTATTCGCGGTCGTGAACGGGGGGTTCCCGTGGCCCTTCTTCGTCGTACTTGATGCGTTTGCGCTCCACCAGCGCCCGCCGCAGAATCCATTCAATCTGCCCGTTGAGGCTGCGCAAATCGTCGGCGGCCCACTTCTCCAGCGCATCGAGCAACGCTGGATCCATGCGAAGAAGAAATGCTTTGCGCTGGGACATGATTCGTTGTAGGGTGCCGGTAGTTGAGAGTCCGCAGTCAGGGTTCCGTAGTCAGTAGCGGTCAATGCGAATGGGCTACTGACTCCGGACCACTGACCAGGGACACACCACGTTAGTGGTGAAGCGTTCCCGTGTTCACGACCGGCTGGACGTCGTGTTCGCCGCAGAGGACGACGAGCAGGTTGCAGACCATCGCCGCCTTGCGCTCTTCGTCGAGCTCGACGATCTTGTTCTTCGACAACTGGTTCAGGGCCATCTCGACCATGCCGACGGCGCCTTCCACGATCTTCTGCCTGGCGGCGATCACGGCGCTGGCCTGCTGGCGGCGGAGCATGGACATGGCGATTTCCGGGGCGTAGGCCAGGTGGCTGATGCGGGCCTCCATCACCTGCATTCCCGCCTGCGTCAGCCGCGCCTGGATCTCTTTCTTGAGCTGCTCGGCAATTTCAGCGGTTGCCCCGCGCAGCGAGAGTTGTCCTTCCTGATGGGCATCGTAGGGATACTGCGTGGCCAGATTCCGCAGCGCCGATTCCGCCTGCACGGCCAGGTAGTTCTCATAGCTCTGCACCTCGAACATGGCCTCGGCAGTGTCGATCACGCGCCAGACGACGACCGCCTTGATCTCCACGGGATTGCCGTCGTGGTCGTTCACTTTGAGCTGTCCCGACTCGAAATTCCGCACCCGTTGGGAGATGGCCGTTCTGGTGTAAAACGGATTGCCCCAGAAGAACCCCGGCTGTTTCACCGTGCCGACGTACTTGCCGAAAAGCTGCACGACCTTGGCTTCGTTCGGGTTCACGATCAGCAAGCCCTTGAAGCCGAGAATGCTGGCCGGGATGCCAAGGATCGTGATGGCGATCAGTGGCGGAAACACGGCGGTTCCGGGTATGCATGCGATCGACACCAGAAGCAGTAGAATCGAGCCCACCAGAGCTGGAATCCCCAGAGTCATCGTCATCTCGCGTTCCTGCATCATAGATGCCTCCTCGTTAAGTGATATGATTATAATATCACAATGAAATCATTTGTCAAGCGCGATCGTTCGCCGTGACAGCAGTGGCCGCCGCGATTATCCTCCAGCATCATGACACGGAAGACGATAGCGGTACTCGGGCTGGTGTTCCTTGCCGTGGCGCGGCTGCTTGTGGCCGCTCCGGTCGATCCGCGCGGCCCGGTCGAATATCCGGGGATGCAACCGTTTGCGGATTCCCAGGGCGCGCAGGTGCGTGGGTACACGTTTCGGAACGAATGCCAGAAACCATCGCCCTGGCAGGCGAAGTGGATCTGGGTCGGCGGAGAACAGTCGCCGGCGGTTGCGATGTTTCGCAAGGAGATCACGCTGGCCGAAGTCCCCGCGCAGGTGAAGGCCTGGCTGACGGCCGACGCCAAGTACCGGCTCTACGTTAACGGCCGGCTGGTGTCGCGCGGGCCGGTGGATATTGGGGCCGACTTTGCCGGGGGCAACACGCACCGATGGTTCTACGATTACCGCGAGCTGACGCCCTTCTTGGTGAAGGGCAAGAACGTCATCGCGGCCGAGGTTTTCCGACAGTGGCCGGCCGGGCACACGGTCTCGCGCGGGCAGCCGGGGTTTCTTTTCGAGGCGCAGGTGACGGTTCCCGGAAAAGAGAAGTTGACGGTCAGTTCCGACGCCAGTTGGCGCGGTTCGTCGGCCACCCAATTCCCCAACCCCACGACCTACGATGCCGGTAAGGAGCCGGCCGGGTGGCGGTCGCCGGGCTTCGACGACACGGCCTGGCCGGTTTGCCGCGAGGTGAAGAACGTCTGGGAGCCGCTGGTGCCCAGCGAGATTCCGCCGCTCATGGAGACCCGGTATCCGGTGCTGCGCATTGAGGGTCTGGCGAACCGGACGGTGGCGGCCAACAGTAGTTTCCGCGTGGTCTTCGACCGGGTGCTCAGCGCCTATCCGACGCTGAAGGTGAAGGGCGGCAAGGGGGCTGTGGTCACGATCAAGGCGCACCATTCCGCCACAATGATCCTCGGCGAAGGGGAGCAGTATTTCGAGTTCCCGTTCATGACCGAGATCGCGCCCGCATTCACCGTTGAGTTCAAGAACGTCGCGACGCCGGTCGAGATCGTGGATGTCGGCGCGAATTTCACCTCGCAGCCGGTTGAGTACAAGGGCGAATTTGAGTGTAGTGACACGAAGCTGAACGATATCTGGACGGTGTCGCGCTGGGCCGTGCAGATCTGCCTGCAAACCCACCATCTCGACTCGCCCAACCACCAGGAGCCGATCAGCGATCCAGGTGATTATCTGATCGAGGCCATGGTGAACGACTACGCGTTCGCCCAGCCATGGCTGACGCGGCAGGATGTGCGCAAGTTCGCCTGGCTGCTCAAGGATGAGAAATACCACAACTTCCACACCAGCTATTCCATCGGCTGGCTGCAGATGCTGATGGATTACTACGACTATACCGGCGACAAAGCGCTCGTGGTGGAGATGGCGCCATATGTCCACGAGCTGATGGACACCTACGCCGCGTGGCGCGGCAAGAACGGGATCATCTCCGAAGCGCCGAACTACATGTTCATGGACTGGGTGGACATCGGCGGTTTCGGTTGCCACCACCCGCCGGCGGTCATAGGCCAGGGCTACCTCACGGCGTTCTCCTATCACGGGATGTCCATGGCCTCGCGCGTGGCCGGGCTGATGGGCGACACGGCGCGCGTGCAGAAATACGAGCAACTGCGGCGCGAAATCGCGGCGGCGTTCGATCGCGAACTGTGGGTCGCGGACAAGGGGCTCTACCGCGATGGCAAGCCGTTCCAGACATCCGTGAAACCCTACAACTGGCTGCCGGCCGACAAGAACATCGAAACCTTCAGCCCGCATGTGAACCTGCTGGCGGTGCTCTACGACCTCGCGCCGAAGGACCAGCAGGCGGCCATCGTGGAAAAGGTGCTGGCGGAGAAGCCGCTGAACACCCAGCCCTGGTTCATGCACTGGGTCTTCCAGGCGATCGACCACGCCGGCCTGTTCGACAAATACGGCACATCCCAGATGCGTCGCTGGAACATCATCAAGGACACGCAGTCATTCAAGGAGATGTGGAAGGGCGGCGATCTCAGCCACGGCTGGTGTTCGACGCCGCTGGTGCAGATGTCGGCCCGTGTATTGGGCGTGACGCCGACCGCCCCTGGTTTCAAGACCATTGCCATTCGCCCGACGCTTTGTGACCTGACCTGGGCCAAAGGGGGCGTGCCCACGCCCCACGGCGACGTGGCTGTGTCGTGGGCGCTGGCCGACGGCAAATTGCAATTCGACGTCACCATCCCGGCCGGCACGGAGGCCGATGTCACCGTCCCCACTTCCCGCTTCGAGCAGCCGGCGATCACGATGAATGCCGCCAGGTCCGATCCGGTGGTACACGTTCAACCCGGCCAGTATCGATTCGAGGTCACCGGCAAATTGAAACCGCTCGCGGCCGCACCTCCCGAAGATGAACCCACCGCCGATGCCGAGGATGCATTCGAGGCTCACGTCGTCAAGGACGACCTGCTGCATCGCTTTCTGGCCCGCGCCGAAGACCATTGCTCACACGCCGGCGGCGGCAAGGACGCCAGCGCGCTGACCAACGGCACGACCCGCAACGGCTCCGGTGGGTCCGACACTGCCGACGACGGCAAGACCTTCCGCGGCTACGGCGACGGCGACTGGCTCACATTCTCGCTCAAGCAGCCCTGCGACCTCAGCGAAATCCGCAGCTTCGCGGGCCACCCCGATGCCCGCGCCACGCAGCGTTATACTGTCCTGGTGGCTTACGCCGCCGATCCGGCCAAATTCGTCAAGATCGCCTCCGGTTCCAAGTCATGTGTCGGCGGAGCTTCGGAATTACGCATTGCGGTGAAAGCAAGCGGTGTCGTGGCCATCCGCTTTGAGTTCCAAAGCGGCCCGTCGGGTTTCAACGTCTATCGCGAGATCAACATTCTCGGCCAGCCTGCGGCCGGGAAGTGAAAGTTCACGCGAACGCCGGATGTCTCTAACATGACGCCCCGTTGACCGTACTGTCACCTGTTCCGGTGTGCCAATCCGCGGTGCAAAAAAGGGAATTCGTGATAGACCGCATCGTCTCTATGGTGTACAGTCTATTTAGAGTGGATGCGTGGATCATCGCACGCGAATGAGGCACTTATGGTCGGCGTACTTTCTCAGCAGCAGCGGGCATGGCGTCACTTCCTGCTTCAGCATCCCATGGAAGCTCTTGAGCCGCGCATGTTGCTGAATGCCGCGCTGGTTGATGCCGCGCCGGCGGCGTGTGTACTTGTCGTCAATCCGGTGTCTGTCACCGTGCCAACAAGCGTGGGTGCGGTCTGCACTGGCGACGGCGGCGGCGCGTCGAGCGACGGTGGCGCATCGGGCAACGACGCCTCTGGTTCCGCCCCGACCGATTCGCAGGCTCCCACCGCGACTCCCCTCGATGCTTCCGGCACGGCCAGTGGCAGTATCACCGACCCCGTTAATCAAACCGACAGCTATTCCTTCCAGGCGACGGCCGGCCAGGATTACAGCGTGCAGATCGATACGACGACGCTGGCAGATGGTTGCGTAACCATCGTCGATCAGGACGGCGTCTCGCAGCTCGATTACGCGGAAGCCGTCGGCGCGGGCACTTCGGGATCGGTCGTCTGGCAAGCCCCGGCCGATGGCACCTATTACCTCCAGGTGACCAGTGGCGATGGACAGTCCACCGGGGCATACTCTGTCTCGGTCTCCGTGGCTCAGCCTCCCTCCGCGACTCCGCTGGACACCTCCGGCTCGGCCAGTGGTGACATCACCGACCCCAGCCAGACCGACACCTATTCCTTCCAGGCGACGGCCGGCCAGAACTACAACGTGCAGATCAATGCGGCCACCCTGGCGGATGGTTGCGTAGCGATCGTCGATCAGGATGGCTTCTCGCAACTGGACTGGGCCGAGGCCGTTGGTACGGGCAGTTCCGACTCGGTCGTGTGGCAGGCCCCCGCGGATGGAACCTACTACCTCCAGGTGACCAGTGGTGATGGACAGTCCACCGGGACATATGCTGTCTCGGTCTCCGTGGCTCAGCCTCCCGCCGCGACTCCGCTGGACTCCTCCGGCACGGCCAGTGGTAACATCACCGACCCCAGCCAGACCGACACCTATTGCTTCCAGGCGACAGCCGGCCAGAATTACAGCGTGCAG
>JBEKVL010000245.1:0-8310 GCA_049514055.1 Tepidisphaeraceae bacterium
TTCAGGACGCCGAACAGGTGCTGCAAAGGCTGGCACCGCTGGAGCGGGAGGTCTGCGCTTCGGACGGGCGCTGGTATCTGCGGCGGGTACTGCCCTACCGAACCACCGACAACCGCATCGACGGCGTGGTGATTGCCTTCGCGGACATCCACGCCTCCAAGACGGCTCAGGAAGGCCTGCACCGGTTGGCGGCCGTGGTTCGCGATTCCAATGACGCCGTCATGCTGTTTGATTTTGAAGGCAAAATCCTGGCCTTGAATCAGGGGGCCGAGAGGGCCTACGGCTATACCGAGGCTGAGGCCCGGGGCCGCACCATCATGATGATCATACCACGCGCGCGGCGGCAGGAAATGCGCGACATCATCGAACGTCTGCGGCGAGGCGAATCGATCCCGATGCTGGAAGCCCAGCGCCGGACCAGGGATGGTCGGACCCTTGAAGTGTGGCTGACCATCACCGCGGTCTGTGACGAGCAGGGTCGTCCAAAGTGCATTGCCAGCACTGAGCGTGACATCACCGAGCGCAAACGCAATACCGCCGCTCTCGTGGGGCTCAATCGCAATCTCGAACGCCAGATGGCCGAGCGCGCCGCCGTGGCCGAGAAGCATTCCGTTCGCCTGCGCGAGCTGGGCGCGCGCCTGCTGGAAACCGAGGAGGTCGAACGCCGCAACCTCGCGACCGATTTGCACGACAATCTCGCCCAGGTGTTGCATGTGGCCAGCATGAAGATGGCGGATGTGCGGCGGGAGACCGGCAGCGAGCAGATGCGGGCAATTGGCGAGGTCGAGAAGTTGCTCGCGGGAGCCCACCAGACAGCCCGCTCCCTGACCTATCAACTCAGCCCGCCGATTCTGCACGAACTGGGGTTATTCCCGGCCGTGCAGTGGCTGGCGGAGGAAATGAAACGGCAGTATCACCTGAACGTGCGGGTGGTGGGCGAGGTCCATCGCCCAATGTTGCAGGAGCGCACGCGGATCGTCCTCTTCCGGGCTGTGCGCGAACTTCTCATCAATGTCACCAAGCACGCCCGCGTGCGTTGTGCTACGGTCTGGATCAGGCGGACCGACAGCCACGTCACGCTCGTTGTTGAGGACCACGGTGTGGGTTTCGATCCCCAGTCGGTGCCAAACGCCAAGACCAGTCGCGGGTTCGGAATCTTCAGCATTCGCGAAAAGATGGCCTATCTGGGCGGGACGATGGAGATCCACTCTCGGCTCGGCAGAAAGACCACCGTGACTCTGACCGCGCCCCTGGCGCTTCAAGAGAACAGCCGGGGAGGCCGCTGATGTCGATTCGAATCGTTCTCGTCGACGATCACAAGATGTTCCGCGATGGCCTGTGCGCCATCCTCGAACGCGATGCGGGCATCCAGGTCGTGGGCACAGCGTCCGACGGCCGTCAGGCGATGGCGAAGGCGCTGGAACTGGAGCCTGACATCGTCATCATGGACATCGGCATGAAGAACCTCAATGGCGTGGATTCGACGCGAGGGATCCTCGCGCGCAATCCGTCGATCAAGGTGATCGCTCTGTCGGCGCACAACGACCGCGCATTCGTCACGGCCATGCTCGCAGCAGGCGCCAGCGGCTACGTGCTAAAAGATGCTGCCAGCGACGAGATTCTGAGAGCAATCCACGCCGTACACCTCGGGCAAAGGTTCCTCGATCCCGCAATCGTTGAAATGGCCTTGGACAACACTGCCTGCCTTTGGCCCAACATGGTCATCCCCAGTCACACGTTGGCACCGCGCGAACGCGAGGTAGTGCAGTTGCTGGCCGAGGGCTCAGGCTCAAAGGAGATCGCCCTCCGCCTGCACATTTCGGTCTCGACTGTGGAGACGCATCGGCGTAACATCATGCGCAAGCTCAAGTTACACAGTGTGGCAGAGCTGACCAAGTTCGCCATTCGCGAAGGCCTCACTTCGGCTGATGGCTGGAGCCGGCAGCGCGCATTCGTAACGAGCCGCATAATCGCGCCGGGAGGCACGACGCAATGGGCAAGTGCTGTACATATGGGCCGGTTCTCATCGGGATGATCCTTGCCGGGTGCGCCAGCCGCATCGTTCGCCACCCCGTACCCCTGGATCTGGCGTCGGAAGTTCATCCCATCGGGATGTCCGCGGCCATTCGCGCCTGGGGCGATGGGTCGAGTTCGGATTTCCAGTCCGAGGTCACCGAGTCGTTGCGGCAGGTTCGGGCCGCCTATGGCGATCAGCAGGCCCGGGACATCCTCGTGCTCTCCGGTGGCGGAGCGAATGGGGCATTCGGCGCCGGGCTTCTCTGCGGATGGACTGCCAGCGGAAAACGCCCGACCTTCCGCGTCGTGACCGGCGTGAGCGCCGGGGCAATCATCGCAACATTTGCGTATCTGGGATCCTCGTACGACGCGCAGCTCAAGGAACTGGCCACCAAGGTGTCCATGCAGGACGTCTTTGTCCCCAAGGCGTTGGCCGCCGCGCTTGGCTCCGATTCATTGTCTTCGACGGCGCCGCTGGTTCGGCTGGTCGAGCGTTTTTACGACCAGCGCGTGCTCGACGCCGTCGCGGCGGAACATTCCAAGGGCCGGCGTCTGTACGTTGGCACGACCAACCTCGATGCGCAGCGCTCGGTGGTCTGGGACATGGGGGCGATCGCTTCGCATCATTCGCCCCAGGCGCTGTCCTTGTTTCGCCAGGTGATTCTCGCCTCCAGCGCCATCCCGATTTACTTTCCGCCCATCTATATCGACGTGGAGGCACGTGGCCGGAAATACGATGAAATGCACGTCGATGGCTCGATCATCCAGCAGTTCGTGCTCTACGGGTACGCCGTCTCCCCACAATCCCCCGGCGGTGCAACGCGCCCATCCGCTGGCCCGGTGCCGAAAGTCTACGCGATCCGCAATGGCAAGATCGCCCCGGAACCGCAGGCAGTGACGCCGGGGCTCTTCCCGATCGACAATCGTGCGATCACCACGCTTACCAAGAGCCAGGCAATCGGCGATATCTATCAGGCTTATGCAATGACCCGCGTGCAGGGCCTTGATTTCAACCTCGCCTTCATTCCAGACGACTTTAACATGCAAGGTTTGCAGGCCATTGAGGAGTTTGATACGCGATCCATGATCGCGCTTTTCAACTGCGGCTACAGTCTTGGCCGCTCCGACTATCCATGGCGCAAGACTCCGCCGTGAGCGTCCGCCCGTCACCACACCTCCGCACGATCCGCCGGCGCCCGCCACATCCCGTCCCCTGGCTTCACTTCAAACGCATCGTCAAACGCTTTCAGATTCGACAGCGGCACCAGTACGCGGAACTTGGGCGGCGAATGCGGGTCCGTTCGGAGCCGGTTGGTCAGCAGCGCATCCCGATCCGTAGCCCGCCAGCAAATCGCATAGCTGAGGAAGAAACGCTGCATCCCCGTAAACCCGTCGATTTCCGGCACCACCTTTCCCTGCACGGCCCGCTTGTACGCGTCGATCGCGATCACCAGCCCGCCCAGGTCCGCGATGTTCTCCCCGAGCGTCAGCTCGCCGTTGATATGCACGGTCCCCACCGCCACGCAGGCGCTGAACTGCTGCACGATCCGCCTGGTGTGCTCTTGGAACTTCGCCTTATCCCGATCGGTCCACCAGTTCACCATATTCCCGGCCGCGTCGAACTTGTTTCCCTGGTCGTCGAATCCGTGGGTCATTTCGTGTCCGATGATGGCCCCGATCCCGCCATAGTTCATCGCCTCATCAGCGTCGGCGTCAAAGTACGGCGCTTGCAGGATCCCGGCGGGGAAACAAATCTCGTTCATGCTCGGGTCGTAATAGGCGTTGATGGTCGGCGGCGTCATGCCCCATTCCATGCGGTCCACCGGCCCGCCCAGGCGCGCCAGTTCCCGGTGGGACTCGAATTCGCGGGCCCGGATCGTGTTCCGCAGATACGACTCGCGGTTGATCGTCAGCGCCGAGTAGTCGCGCCACTTGTCCGGGTATCCCAGCTTGCGCCCCATCGACTTCAGCTTTGCCAGCGCCTTCTCCTTGGTGGCGGGGCTCATCCAGTCCAGATTGCGGATGTGCTCGGCGTAGGCCGCCTGCAGGTTATCGACCAACTCGTTGACCCGCCGTTTGGCCTTCGGAGAGAAATATTTCTCCACATAGAGCCTGCCAAGCGCTTCGCCGATGTTGTGGTTCACGGCATCCACCGCCCGCTTCCAACGCGGCTTGAGCCGTTCCGCTCCACGCAGCAGCTTCCCGAAGAAAGTGAAATCCTCATCCACGAACGCATCGCTCAGGCACGCCGCCGACTCATGCACCAGGTGCCAGCGCAGATACGTCCGCCAGTCCTCCATCGGAGTCGAGCTCAGCAGTTCGTCCATGCGCTTCATGAACGCCGGCTGGGCCACGATCACATCCTTCACCTGTGGCGTGCCGATCAACTGGTAGTACAGATCCCAGTTGAACCTGGGCGCCAGCTTCGCCGCCTCGGATCGGCTCATGCGGTTGTACTGCTTCTCCACATCCCGCAACTCCACCGAGCTCATCTGCGCCTGCGCCAGCTTCGTCTCCAGCATCAGCACGATCCGGGCGTGTTTCCCGGCCGTCGCCTCATCATCCCCCAGCAGCTTGAACATCCGCGTCATATGCAGCACGTATTCCGCACGGATGTGCCTGGAATGCTCATCGTCGTCGACATAGTAGCTCTTCTCCGGCAGGATGGTTCCTGCCTGAGTGAGATGGAACGCGTATTCATCGCTCTTCTTCTCATCCTGGCTGACGTTGGCACCAAAGAGCGGCTCTCCCATGGCAAGGTGCATCGCCGCGACCATCCGCACCAGGTCGTCCGGCGTGTTCATGGCCGCGATCTGCTCCAGTTCCGGCTTGAGCGGCGCGATTCCATCCCGCTGGATGGCCGCCTCATCCATGGCGGTGGCATAGAAATCCCGCACCTTCTGCCGGTCTCCCGTGGCCGCCTTGTCGGCTTGCAGCTCCTCGACGGTCTCCTTGAGGTCACCATCCACGCGATCCTTCAACACGTTATCCACACCCCAGGATGCCTGGTCCGGAGGGATTGGATGTGCCTTGAGCCATTTGCCGTTGACGTACTGGAAGAAATCCTTCCGCGGCCCGAAGGAGTCATCGAACTCGCTGCGGTTCACGATACTCTTCCGCGGCACGCCCTGGTCGACCTCGCCGATGGCAGGGCCGCGGCCGGCCTGGCCGTAGACCATCGCTGTGGCCCACGCCATGGTGCAGAATAGGACAATGCACAGGATTCGACGGTTCATAGATACTCCAGACGTTCTATATTATCGTGGGGCATGGTCAGATATTGGGACTACTGGCACTCGTGGGTGACCGCCAGAATCCTAACCATTGTCACCGTAGGCGCTTCTCCCCACACAGTCCATGATCGTGAACAGTTTCCGCGTATCCCGCGTTTCCGGGACCATTTTCAACCGCCGTGGCGGCCGCATTCCGACCGTACCGAATAATCGCACCGGCATATACCCAGTTTTGGGGATGGTTTTGCGTCTTCAGCTTCACAAATATGTATAGCCACAAAACGAAAGGAATCATCAAACCATGTCTCAGACAATTGCGCCAATGCCGGCCGAGCAGATCTCCCGGCACGACGAGATTATGCAACATGCCCATGAGATTTGGGTGCGCGAAGGCCGGCCACAAGGTCGTGCGGTGGAGCACTGGCGGATGGCCGAGGCGCTGGTGAACGCAGAACGATCCCCGCGGCCACAAAAATCCGAGCCGACAAGAGTAGAGCGGGCCGGGGGCGATGCAACGCCCGCGGTGCAACCGCGACGCGCCGAAAGCAGTGCCGGACGATCGAGCAAATCGAAACGCTAAAGCGTGGAACACACAGGGCGCGCCGGCTGTTGAAAGGAGGTTGTGATGTTACGTGTTCCGCAAGTTGAAGATTGCATTCGCCTTGACATCGACATTCCGAGGTTACGCCTCAAACGCGGCGATCTTGGCGTGGTGCAGAGCACCTGGTTTTCCCCCGCCACAGCGTACGAGGTCGCGTTCCACCCGGCTGGCGTCAGCGAGGAAACGCGAGTGCTCGTGCGGGCGGAGCAGGTGCATGTGGAAGAAGGGTCGCCGTCCATGTAGTCGTGAGTCGTAGAGATTCGCGCGAATTCCGGTTGACCGTTTGCCGGGGCGAGGAACGTGGCCAATGCGTGTGCTTATGCTCGGCTGGGAGTTTCCGCCGTTCATATCGGGTGGTTTGGGAACGGCCTGCGACGGCCTCACACGGGCGATGAGCCGACAGGGCACCGAAGTGCTTTTCGTGCTGCCTAAAACGGCTGTCCGTGGAAACACCGGCAGCGTGCGAACGCTCGCCAGCGAGGGTGCGGCGGGGCCGAACTTGCGGGTCCACATCCATGGAGCAGCAGATCCATCCGCCACCACAGTCACGTTCCGGCCGGTTGAATCCCGGCTGATCAGCCCGTACGCGCGGACGATGGCGCCAACGAAAGCCGCGGCAAACTCCACTTGTAGTAGCGTCAGCCTGGCGGCACCGGGGTTGCCCCCATACGGGCGTGCGACCGTTCCAATCGAACCACAAGGCGTGGAGGCATACGGAAACAATCTGTTGGAGGAGGTCGACAACTACGCAACAAGATGCCTGCAACTGGCCGGCGAGGAGCGGTTCGACGTCATCCACGCACACGACTGGATGACCTATCCGGCAGGCATCGCGCTGGCCAGGGCCACGGGTAAGCCGCTGGTCGTACACGTTCACTCCACTGAATCGGATCGTTCGGGGGATAACGTCGATGAACGAGTCTGTGCTATCGAACATCGTGGGATGGCCACGGCCGACGCCGTGATTACAGTGTCGCAATGGACGCAGCGAATCGTTCTGGAGCGTTATGGGGTGGATCCAAACAAGATACGCGTGGTCTACAACGGAATCGACGCCATCGATCCCGCGAGTCATGGCGTTGCTCCGCGGATGAACGGTTCTGAGAAGGCCGACGGTGCGAAGATAGTCCTCTTCCTGGGCCGGATGACCATGCAGAAGGGGCCGCAGTACTTTGTCGAGGCCGCGAAGAAGGTGCTGGAGGTGGAGAAAGAGGTGAAGTTCGTCATGGCCGGATCGGGTGATCTGTTGTTGTCGACGGTGAGGCTGGCGGCCGAACTCGGGATCGGTCACAAGGTCTTGTTTGCCGGGTTTCTCCGCGGCGAGGACGTGGACTGCGTCTTTCGCATGGCGAGCGTCTACGTGATGCCTTCTGTCAGCGAACCCTTCGGGATTGCTCCCCTGGAGGCCATTGCCCGGAATGTACCGGTGATTGTCTCCAAGAGTTCGGGGGTGTCGGAGGTACTGCGCCATTGCCTGAAAGTGGATTTTTGGGATACCCACGCGATGGCGAATCAGATCGTTGCGGTTCTTCGGCACGCGCCGCTTGCGAACACGTTGTGCGAGCACGCCGGCCGCGAGATTCAGAAGCTCTCCTGGGATCGAGCGGCCGCGGGCTGTCTGGACGTGTATCGACGAATCACCTCTGGATACCTGGGGCCGGATGCCGCTGCGGGAGAAACGCGCCGGCCATGCTCTCGGATCGTCACCGGTCAAGTGGAAGCACTTGCGCCGCGAAAGGCACGCGGGCCGACCAACGATCGGTGCGGATGTACCGTGAAGGAGAGCGACGATCGCCCGACGACACGTCCAAGACGGCGAGCGTATAATAAGACGTGCGTTGGGCAATGATGCCAAGGATTCTTTGTCGGAGGACAAGCGATGCGACGTATTCTGGCTGTTATTCTCGGCCTCATTCCTGTTGTGGCGTGCGCGCAGGCACCGACTGTGAACGAAGCACGCAGGTCATCGCCATGGACTCGCCATCACTGGCACCGGCGGATCGCTTCGAGTTGCTGATGCTCAAACAGGGAGCGATACCAAGGCGGCGACCACCGTGTTGCAGGATACCCCGCCACGGGCGTGATCTTCGAGTTCAGCACGGTGGCCCAGCCGTTGGTCCGCGCGATGGACAACTTGCGGCTTGCAGAGTCGGAGTTGAAGGCCAATCATCCCGACCAGGCCAAGGCGGCGTTGGCCGGCGCCTCCGACGCGCTGAAGAGCTATGAGAAGCTGGCCGGTGCAAGCCGCTCCAAGGAAGTCGCGACTCTGAACACGGAAATCGAGGATCTGGCCAAGGACATGGCCAAGAACCCTGTCCCGCAGAAACCGGAAGTGTTTTCTCAGCTCGACTTTTGCCACTTTTGCCTGCTGTCTTCCAGCATGATTGTGTAAAAAGGATCGGACTCCTGCCGATGTTCGCGGATAGCGAATCTGCGCATCGGAAAGGAGTCCGACATGCT
>JBEKVL010000246.1:0-8290 GCA_049514055.1 Tepidisphaeraceae bacterium
CGGTAGACGCCGATGTCGCGGCCGGAGGCGTCGAGCTTGCGGCCGACTTTCTGGTCTAGCACCTTCATTTCCGTTTCCGACAGGTCGAACAAGGCGCCGGCGACATACTTGCCGGGATCGTAGACAATGTCGGCTATGCCGCCGCCCCAGTACTCGGAGTAGACGGCGAAGCAGAGCCGGTAATTATCGAGAACCGCGGGTTTTCCGCTCTTGAGGCCGGGCGTGCGCAGGCCATAGTGCCGGCACCATTCGGCCACGGCACGAGCGTTGAGGTTGGAGCCGTACGCGAAATACCACATCCAGAGGGTCTCGGAAACTGCCGCATTCTGTCGAAAACACCGGCAAACGCAAACTGAACATGATATGCGGACGGCGCCGGAATATGGAGCGCGATCCATGATTTGCCCCTACCGTCCGCCGCCGCGGCGAAGTAAAATCCAGGCAATCCATGTTCACCTACACTCTCAACACCCGCGGGGAACTGTATCCATACCTCAACTTCGAGTGGCTGCTGACCAACGGCCGGGGCGCGTTTGCCTCGTCTTCGGTGGTCGGATGCAACCGCCGACGGTATCACGGGCTGCTGTGCGCGGCCACCAATCCGCCGGTCGGCCGGCTGATCGCGCTGAGCCGGGTGGGTGAGATCGTGCATCTCGACGGGAAGGCGGACTTCCACGAGTTGTCCATCAACCAGTTCAACCAGTCGTTCCATCCGCGCGGCGACCGGTTCCTGCGCGCCTTCCGGCTGGGCGAGTGTGCCCAGTGGGAGTACGAGTTCGAAGGCATCAAACTCACCCGGACGCTGGTGCTGTACCGCGAGCGGAACGCGATCGCCCTGCGGTATCACGTCGAGTGCGGCCCGGAACGGACGCTGCGGCTGCGCCTGCTTCCCTTCGTCGCCATGCGAGATTTCCACTCGCTCTGCCACAAGGACCGGGCGAACCTGCAAACACATGCGGATGCGCGGCACGCCAGCGTGAGCGGCGGCGGGCACACGCTGCACCTCACGGCCGACTTCGGCGAGTTCGAGCCGCGCCAGGAATGGTGGTTCTCGCACACGTATGCCCTCGAGACGGAACGGGGACAGGATGACCAGGAGGATCTCTTCGTCCCCGCGCACCTTGTGGTCAATCTCAGCGGCCGCGGCGGATTCACGCTCTTCGCCGGACTCGACGGCGATGCCAACGGCCTGCCCGATGTCGATGATGAACTGGCCGCGCGGGTCATTCCCGGCGACAAGCCGGGCCTGTCGCCGGCCATGCAGCGGCTGGTTCGCGCGGCCAATGATTTCGTGGTCCGCCGCAAGACACCCGCGGGCGACGAGGCGGCGACGATCATCGCGGGATATCCCTGGTTCGCCGACTGGGGCCGCGACACGATGATCTCGCTGCCGGGCCTGCTGCTTTGCACGGGGCGCCACGCCGAGGCCGCGGAGACATTGCGGCTGTTTGCGCGTTACGTCAGCGAGGGGATGATTCCCAACCACTTCGACGACTACACGAGCCAGCCGAGCTACAACACGGTCGACGCATCCCTCTGGTTCATCCACGCGTGTTTTGAGTATCTGCGACACACGAAGGACCAGGCCCTTTTTGACAGCCAGCTTCGCCCGGCCTGCGAAGCGATCGCCAAGGGCTACCGGCTGGGCACGCGATTCGGCATCCACATGGACGCCGAGGGGCTGATCGTCTCGGGCGATCCATCCACGCAACTGACCTGGATGGACGCCAAGTGCGACGGCGTGGCCTTCACGCCGCGGCACGGCAAAGCCGTGGAGATCAACGCCCTGTGGTACAACGCGCTGATGCTCCTGGGCCACACAGAACAGGCCGATAGGACCCGCGAAGCCTTCCAGCGCAAGTTCTGGATCAACCCCTTCCGCGGGCTCTTCGACGTCGTTCACGACGATCGCGTCGACACGGCCGTCCGCCCGAACCAGATCTTCGCCGTCAGCCTGCCGCACAGCCCGCTGTCGCTGGAGCAGCAGTCGGCCGTCGTCGAGACCGTGCGCCGCGACCTGCTGACGCCATACGGCCTGCGCACGCTGGCGCGCGACGACGCCAATTATCACGGGCGCTACACCGGCAATCGCATGAGCCGGGATCGCGCCTACCACAACGGCACGGTCTGGGCGTGGCTCATCGGGCCGTTCCTCGAATCCTATCTGAAGGTTCACGGCCACTCGGCCGATGCCCAGCGGCAGGCGCGGGTCTGGCTGCAGCCGCTGCTGGACCACATGAACCAGAGCTGCATCGGGCAGATCAGCGAGTGTTTCGAGGGCGACGAGCCGCACCGGCCGGTGGGATGCCCCGCGCAGGCGTGGAGCGTGGCGGAAGTGCTGCGGATTGCCCAGATGGCAGGTCTGTAGGGTCCGCACTGCGGACTATTCCCGCCGAGCGCCCACTGGCGATTCCCGCACACCAAATGGCCCGCACTGCGGACCCTACAATTCTATCGACTATCGACTACCTTAAACGGCTGATGCCAGGGGCTCCAAGCGGACCAGGCGCCTGCGGCGTCCTGTTGACGCGCGCGACACCAATATGTCTTGCCGGCCGAAAGCGTGGCCGCGCCGGCAACTTCGCCGAGGAACTCACCGGTTTCTTTCGAAACGATCAGGCTTTTCGCCTCCGCACGCTCTTTCGAGCGGAAGACGATGTTCTGGCCCTCGACATCGGCCGCCAGTTCCACCTGCCAGGCCTTGGTCGCCTCCGGCCCGGCGTTCGCTGATTTGAACAGCGTCGGATTGGGTGTGGAGGCCACCGGCCCGATGGGGTTGGTGGAGATCACGAAATTGTCGTACCAGCGCGACTGGGTAACCGGCGAGCCCTTGTTCCAATAGGCTTCGAGAAACACCGCGTTGATCCCGTGGCCGGCATACGAGCCGCGCCAGTCCAGGTTCTTCCGCTCGGTCTGGAATTTGCCGTCGATCCAGAGTTGGTTGAGCCCATCGGCCTGGCCGGGCGTGTTCAGTTTCGCCCTCACCTCGACACACACCCACCAGCCCATCTCCTCGGGGCTGTACATGGGAAACGGCGCCGGCGGCCGGTTGCCGAGCCAGTGCAGGTTCGCGAAGTCGTTGTATTGCGTGGTGACGACGCGGTCGCCGCGCACGCCGCTGGCCGGGTCGAGCGTGAGACCGTCCCCGCCCCAGACGTGGGAGATCATGGCCTGGTTCCACTTGCCGGAGGCGAAGCTGGTGGCGCGCGACATCTTGTCGGGTCCGCCGCCGGTCCAGCCGTGCGGGTGCAGCACGTAGATTCGCCAGTAGACATCCGTGAACACCTCGCCCTTGCGCACCGGCCGGCCGATCGGGCTGTCGCCGAAGAAGACCTTGCGGTTGCCCTTGCCCTGCGAGCCTTTCTCATAAAGGCAGTGCATGGACTTGCCGGTATTGCCAAAGGCCACCTTGTCGTCGAGGTCGCCGCTGGATTCGCCGTAGGCTTTTTGCGGGCCGTCGAAATCGTCGTACCAGATGGTGGCCGGGTCGTCCGCCTGTGGCTGTTTGGCCGCCATCGATACCGAATGCACCCTCGGCACGGAGGGCTCGGCGAACGTGACGCCGGACGCAAAAAACATCGCCGCGATGAGAGCCAGGATTCGCATGAAGACAGGATACCATCTGGGACGGTGACTTCGGCAGCCAGATCTCAAGTTTCAAGTTTCAAATTTCAGATTTGAAATTTGAAATTCTATTCTCCCACCTCAAACTCCACCGCGCCGCTCACCGCCCGCGCCGCCGGCTCGAACGCCTGCTCGTTCTGGGCGATCACGGCCACTCGCAATTTGTGTTTCCCCGCCGTCAGCTTGAACTTCACGGGATCGCCCAGCGGCGCCCAGTCGGCATCCAGCCAGACGCGGATGTCGTGATACTCCCGGCCCGGCGGCAGCGGCGATGACTTCACATCCACATCGCCAAAGAACTGATACCACTTGCCATCCACCTCGATCTGGCACGTCTCCTGGCTCCGTGCCACGAACAGATCACGCTTCCCAACGTTCCGCACCGACACCAGAAACCCAACCCGCTCGTCCCTGGCGAACTGCGTCTTGTCCGCGTGTAGCGCACTCTGCACGCCCTCGTGCGCCGCGCCCCACGACAACGCTTCCCGCGTGGCCGGCTGCGTCGCCGGCCGTGTTGCCGGTCCATCCGCACCGGCGAGCAGCAATACCAGCACGAGCCCAGCCAGCACTGCAGGCGCGCACGTCCCTATTTGGCGTGCGGCGGTCTCGCCGCCGCGTTTCAAGATGCGGCAGGACGGGTGTCGATCACCAGATTCAACCCGCAGCGGCGCAACGGATGCCGATGTCCCGCCTCTCGCCACCCATGGTCGTATGAAGCCGGTTGCCCCGACGATGGAAAAGCGGCGTCGAGCCGCCGCTCCAAAGAGCTTTGCCTGAAGCGTGAGCCATCGGATCGCCACCGCCATTCACTTCCCCGCCTTCCGGATCATGCAGATCATCTCCACCGCCGCCTCGGCCGCGCGCACACCCGCGTGCCCATGTTGGCCGCCGCAACGGTCCCACGCCTGCTTCTGGTCGTTGGTGGTCAGCACGCCGAAGATCACCGGCAGCTTCTCCGACAGCGACACCGCCGCAATCCCCCGGGCCGCCTCGCCGGCGACATAGTCAAAGTGCGGCGTCTCACCACGAACGACTGCACCGAGGCAAATGACCGCCCCGAACCGCTTCGTCTGCGCCAACACCTTGGCCGCCAGCGGAAGCTCAAAAGCCCCCGGCACCCGATGCACCTGGACACGCGTGCCTTCGATGCCAAGTTGTTTCAATCTGTCGAGGCATCCGCGCAGGAGTTCCTCGACGATCGTCTCGTTGAAACTCGCCGCCGCAATCGCGATCTTCACATCGGCCGGGATTTCCCGGGCCGGTGTCCCCGGATACTGCGTGCTCATGCTCCCGATTCTACCACTTTACACGGGACTCACGCTACAATCCTCCCCGCCATGACCTCCGTGCGGATCGAACACGTCTCCAAGTCGTTCGGCCAGACCGTCGCGCTCCGCGATGTCGATCTCACTATCAACGCCGGCGAAATCTTCTTCCTCCTCGGTCCCTCCGGCTGCGGCAAGTCAACGCTCCTCCGCATCATCGCCGGCCTGCATGAGCCGACGGCCGGCCGGGTTTTCTTCAACGACCGCGATGTCACCCCCCTGCCCACGCAAGAACGCAACGCCGTGATGTGTTTCCAGTCCTACGCCCTCTGGCCGCACATGAGCGTGCGCGAGAACGTCCGCTTCGGGCTGGATGTCCGCAAGGTCGCCCGCGCCGAACAGGAAAAACGCATCGACGAAGTGCTGCGGCTCGTCCACATGGAGAGCTACGCCACGCGCAAACCCAACGAGCTTTCCGGCGGCCAGCAGCAGCGCGTCGCGCTGGCCCGCGCCCTGGTGGTCAAGCCCGACTGCCTGTTGCTGGATGAGCCGCTCTCCAATCTCGACGCCAAACTGCGCCTGGATATGCGCACGGAAATCCGCCGCATCTGCCGCCAGGCCGGGCTCACCGCCATCTACGTCACCCACGACCAGAAAGAAGCTCTCTCCATCGCCGACCGCATGGCCATCCTCGACGCTGGCCGCATCGCCCAAATCGGCCCCAGCCAGGAAGTCTACCTCCGGCCGCAAACCCGCTTCATCGCCAATTTCATGGGCGAGACCAATTTCCTTCCCGGCACAGTCCAGTCGGCCAACTCCCACATCGCCACAATTGAAACCCCCATCGGCCCTGTCACCTCATCCTCGCTTCCGCAGTCCCCATTGTCCACCGGCCAGTCCGTCACCCTCTCCATCCGTCCCGAGGTACTGCATCTGGGTAGCCCGCCGCAGGGCGCCCCCAACACCTTCCCGGCCGCCGTACACAACACCGTATACCTCGGCGAGATGGCCCAGCACCAGGTCCGCGTCGGCCCGCCCGGCAAACCGCTGGATCTGAAGGCGTTCGAACTCAACCCCCGTTTCGTCGCCCGCGACGATACCACGCACCAGACGCACGTCTGGTTCGGCCCGGAGGATGTGGTGACGCTGGTGGAGTGAAGTCGTTTGACCCGCGCCCATTTCGGTGTACACTTAATTCATGCTCCACTTCCGCTGGAACGAGTGGAACCGCGACCATGCCACGGTGCAACAGAAATGAAGCAAGCGACGAAGAATCTCACCGTCTCTTCCTTCGTCGCCCTGTCTGATGACGAGAATGAAGCCATCTACAAGGATTGCGCGTCGATCTCGATCCTCGATTCCAAGGCTATCGTAGAAGTATGAGTTCCAGCAAACGGCAGAAATTGAAATGGTGTGGCGTCGCGGCGGTCCTGCTGCTGGCAGTGATACCCACCGCGTGCAAACTGGCGGGCTTCGGACTTGCCGGCGGCGGCAACTGGCCGGCCGGGCCTGCAACCCGGCAGAGCCAGGCCGATCTGCTGGAGGGAAACTGGACCGGCACCTGGGCCAGCAACCAGCGGGAAATGGACGGCGCGCTGCGATGCCGGGTCGTGAAACAGGGCGATGGGGTATACGAAGCCCGGTTCGATGCGGTGTTCGCCAAGTACTTCAGCTACGAGTCCGTCGTCACCTTGCGCGTCAGCAGCAAGACCCCGGCCTGGGTGTGCGCGGGCGAGAAAGACCTGGGGACACTGGGCGGCGGAGTGTACAAGTACCAGGGCCACTCCGACGGCAACGAATTCGTCTGCGACTACGATTCAGCCTACGACAAGGGCACCTTCCGCCTGAAGCGTGCCGCCGCGACGACACAGCCGGTCGGCGGAGACACCAACGATCACGCTCATTGACAATCCGCGCAATGTATGGTCAACGTAGCGGACGCGGGACTTCGTGCCCACGGATCCTCGCGTCCGCGGAAGCGAACCCTATGGACGTTTGAGCAGATCAACCAGATACTTCCCGCCAACGCCCAGCATGCCGTCGGGCTTTATCATCCAGAAACCGCGGAGGTCTTCTTCGCCATACACGGGGCCTTTGGCCGATGTGTTCTCGATCTCGTTGCAGTAAAGCTCCCAGGCGAAGATGTGCGGGATGTCCAGGGCGAAGCAGACGGCCAGGCTGCGGTCCCAGAATTCCTCGATCTCGGCCGGCCGGTGCTGTCGCTCGGGGATGCCGATTTCACCGATGAACACCTCGGTCCTGGTCCGATCTTCCGGCGGTTTGGCCGCGGCGCGGATCAGTTCGATGCCGTGCCAGAACTTAACCGCATCGCCGACGCCGTCGTAGCAGCTCCAGGAAACGCGGTCGAGCCCGACGCGCGGCAGAACGTGCGTCAGCAATGTCGGCACGCCTTGAAGACCATCGAAGACGCGGTTGACCTCGGCCGCGTGTTCCACGCGGCAGCGCGACGGGCCGAACTCCTTGCGGGCGCAGCTCACCCCGCGCTGGCGCGCCTCGAGCCAGCGGACCATGGCGTCGAGTCGCTGTTCGGCATTGGCTGGGCGGGTCTTCTGCCAGTCGTCGCCGGGTTTGTCGCGCACCATCCAGTCGCCTTCCCAGTGCTGGAGGATAAACAGCACATCGCGGTCCTGATAACTTTGCAGTAGATGTTTCGTCAGGTCGTGGAACTGCTGCTCGTCCTCGGCGTAGCTGGCGCCCGGTTTGTGCCAGGCGCCGCCGTAGTTGCCAACGGGCTGGATCTCCAGGGCGAAGGTCGAGAACAGCATGGCGAATGCCTGGCGGAAGTAGTCGTGCTTGGCAATATCGGCCAGCGTGGCGTTCGGCGGGAAGTCCCATTTGGAGTTATAGCCGTAACCATCGAGGTGCGGGCCGAACCAGAGCTTGGCGATGTTCATGCCGAGCTTCTGGAGCTGCTTGCATCCTTCGATGAGGAATGGCTCGTCGGTGAGATGATATTTGCCGGCATAGTGGGTTGCGCCGAGCCGCCGCGGCAGATCGCGCGGGATGGGTCCGCCCAGTTTTGGCCGGGCAGCTTTAACGCGGCGGACAATCTCATCGGGCGGAGTGAGCCGGACATCAGCCGCACGAAACGGCCCCGGCGAGTCAGCCGCCCGGAGTGTCGTCGCGGCCGCAAAAGCACCGATCCCAAAGAGAAACTGTCGTCGGTCCATGGAACGATTGTACATTGGTCATTCGGAATTCGAGTTTCATTCGTCATTCGGATTTCGGATTTCTGATTTGAAATCTCAAATTTCAAATTGCGTCATTTGGCCGCCCCTCCGCTCCCCCGCTATAATCGCCCCCCCATGGACGACGCCCTTCGCAATCAGCTTATCCCCGGCGCGCTGGTGCAGGTGACCCAGCAGATCCCGCATCGCGAC
>JBEKVL010000247.1:0-8274 GCA_049514055.1 Tepidisphaeraceae bacterium
CAATCGCCTCGGCCGAAAATGCCTTCACCCACTCGCGGCCCTCGGCCTGCATGCCTGCAAAGCACGGCTTGCCCTTCATCCCGGCCACGTAGTCACGGATGCCCTGGTCGTCCGTGACGGGGAAGCCGATGCCGCAGTTCGGGGCGATCCCGTAGTTGATGCCCGTGTTGCGCGAGAGGAGCAGCACGTCCTCGACCGTCAATCCGCCCTTGAGGTGGCTGTGGAGATCGATGACCGGGAAGTGGCCCATGTGGTGCTTGAGCAACTCGGGGTAGGGCTCCTCGGCCGGGACCGGGCCGTCGACGTCGGCCGGCAGATCGTCGGCCAGGGGTTTCACCATGATGTTCCGGAACGATGCCTTGCTGTCGGGGTCGTGCCCCTGGAGTGCGAAAGTGCCGGAGGACAGGAACCGGCCGGCCTGCTCGGCACTGCGGACGACCCGGGCCGGCTCGATGTAATTGGCCGTGATCGCTTCGTTGACCCGGACCTGGATGTGCTTGCCGCGGACGGTGATGGACATCGTGAACCATTCGTTGTCGTTGACGATGGCCTTGTACTGATTGCGGATGGCATACAGGCTGCCCGTCTTGATGAATTCGTAGTAGCCGCCGTGCTCTTTCTGGGTGTTGTTGACCTGGACTTCATAGCCCTGCTTCGGGAAGCCCGTCTCCTCATACTTCGTATGGAAATAGATCCCGGACTTGGCGCCCGGGGCGGTCAGCACTTCGGCCTTGAACTCGAAGTTCTTGAAATCTCCGCCGCGCACCGGCCCGGTGTAAAACGCGTGGGCGCGCACGCCGTCGCAGACGATGGCTCCGTCGACGACTTTGAAGGAAGCGGCGTTCTCACTGACTTTCCAGCCGTCGAGGGTCTTACCGTCAAAAAGCGGGATCCATTCCTCGGCCGCAAAAACCGGCCGGATCAGGGCCACCAGGGCCAGGGCGAAGGAGGCGATTCGGAGCATTGGACGTCCTTTGGGTTAATTCTTCAGATTCTGGGTCACGCGCACATTCCGATACGCCACCGTGCCCTCCATGCCCTGGATTACCAGCGGGCCGGTCGCGGACTCGGCTTCTTCCAGGCCGCCGCCGGTGGGCTCGTCGACATCGACGTTCTCCTGGATGACCTTGCCGTTGAGCGTCACTTTGACGAACTTTGCCTTGGCGGTCTTCTTCGCCTTGTCGTCGAACCGCGGGGCGTGGAAGACGATGTCGATGGTCTGCCACTGGCCCGGCGCCAGGCAGGCGTTGGTCCTGGGTTTGGAGGTCCACATGATTCCGCCGCACTCGCCCTCGCTCATCTTGTTGTCCGGCAGGCCGAAACTGTCGCAGATCTGGAGTTGATACAACCCGTGCAGAAAGAGGCCCGAGTCCGACTTCCTGGCCAGCATGAATTCGGCATGGACTTCGCAGTCGCCGTAGCGTTTGGCGCTGGCCAGGTCGGCGCCGTTGGCGGTGTTGAGCAGGACCGAATCGGCCTGCCCGCCGGTGCCTTCGCCGAGCAGTTTCGTTTCGGCCGCCGGGTCCAGCTTCACCGACGACACGACGACCCAGTTGTTCTTCTGGTCCTTCACGCAGGGTTTGAGCCCGGCCAGATCCTTGCCGTTGAAGATCGCATCGGTCTTCGGCTCATCGGCCCCGGAAATCCCGGCCGCCAGCACGAACGCGAGCATTAACCCTATCAGGACACACCGATTGACCATAAGCATCTCCACTAACAAGAGACCCGGACGTATTCCAGTGGGTGTTATACGGCATTCCCGCCCGGCGTTGAATCCCCTCTCCGATCGCTTGGAAAACGCGGGCCGATATGCGATGATACGCCTGTGCCGCACCCGTAGCGCAATTGGATAGAGCGACGGCCTTCGGAGCCGTAGGTTGCAGGTTCAACTCCTGCCGGGTGCATTGGGCGTAAACTCACCGGGCTTGCTACCAAGGATCGGGGTGGGGACAACCGCCTCCGGGGTGCCACCATGCGATGGAACCAGGCCCGTGATCGCCTTCCTGCGGCTGACGTGCGTCGCCACGGGTGTGTAGCGCCGATGCCCTCGTAGGCTGGGCGCGAGAACGCCGTTCGAAGATGCCGGTCAGGGCACTGGCTCCACTTCGTCAGCGGAATCACGGATGGCCTGCAAGTCGGACGCTGTCAATCAGGGATCGCCCCCTCGGCCCGCACCCAAACCCGCAAGATCGCCAAGGAAGCCGAATTCTCTGCGTCTTGGTGCCTTTGCGTGAGCGCCCTGCACCGGGAATTGTGCGTAATTACCACTTGACACGAATAGCAAAATATGTTAGGTATCCATCTCCTATGTTCTTTTGTAATCGAATAGCGCCATCTCCCGCCGTCCGCCCGCACCGTCGCCGGCGTCAGCCTCGTGCCAGGGTACACTTGGGACCTCCGCAGGGACCGTTCCGGACCTGCGAGGGACCGAAAAGGACCCGAACGGAGCCCGAAAAGGACCTGCCTGGGACCCTGTTTGGACCTCCTTTTTCAGTCTCCCAGTGCCCGCCATGCGTATCTAAATGCTTGTGCCATCATTGCTTGCGATTCTCCGAGTCCGCCGAAACAACTTCTTTCCCCTCCCCTGACACCCAACAACCATCAACTATCAACTATCAGCTATGTCCCGTAAAATGCCCCCCCGTTCACCATCGAGGTAAGCATGAAACAGACCATCGGACTTTGGGCTCTGGTTGCTTTCTCCTGCCTGCTGACCGCCTGTGACCGTGGTGCGGGGCCGCAGGGGACGAAAGGGGCGGCGGACAAATCCAGTCAGTTGTACATCGAGGTCTCGGCGCTGGGGTCACTGGACTATTTCTATGACCATAAGCTGGGCATGAAACTGGCCGGGGAGACGCTGGGGGTCAGGACCGAGTACGTCGGCCCACCCGACTACGACATGGCCGCCATGGTCACGGCATTTGAGCAGGCGATTGCCAAGAAACCCTGCGGCATCGTGGTCGTTGGTTTCGAGCCGTCACTCGGTGCCATCGTGGACAAGGCCGTGGCCGCGGGGATTCCCGTGGCGACCGTCGACGCCGACCTGCCCAACTCGAGGCGCACCGCGTTTGTCGGCACGGGGAATTTCCAGGCCGGCTACGTGGGCGGTCAGAAACTGGCGGCGCTGATCGGCAACAAGGGGCAGGTGGCCCTGATGACCAAGCCGGGACAGTCCAACCTCGAAGAGCGCATCGCCGGGTATCGCAAGGCCCTGGGCGAGCATGCGGAGATCAGCATCGTGCAGGTGGCCGATACGCAGTCCGAGCCGAACGTGGCGGCGCAGGCGGCGGCATCGCTGCTGCAGAAGTATCCCGATCTGGCGGGCATCGCCTGCGTGGAGGCGGCCGGGGGATCGGGCGCGGCGACGGCCGTCCGCGAGGCGAAAAAGGCCGGGAAGGTCAAGATCGTTGCCATGGATCGCGGCAATGAGGTGCTGGAACTGATCAAGGAAGGGCTGGTGAACGCCTCCGTCGCCCAGCAGACCGCGCTGATGCCGCTGTATGCGACGCAGATCCTCTACAACCTCAAGAACCATCCCGCGCCGATCGCCAGTGATAACGCCAAAGCCGGGATCTCCGGAACGCCTACTGTCGTAGACACCGGCGTTATCATCGTGGATCAGTCGAACTATCAGTATTTCCTGCGTAAGTGACCGTCTATTGCAGGTTTTGCGGGCTTATTCACCGGGAGGAACTACGCCATGGCAAGTAGAGCATTCCATCGTACGATGCGGCACTGCCTCCTCTGGTTGTCGTGCCTGTTGCCTGCATCTGTCTTGCTGGCTGCCGACGCCAGACCATCGCAGTACAAAGGCTGGAAATCGCTGTCACTGTCCAACGACCTCATCGAAGTGCAGGTCGTCCCGGACATCGGCCGGGTCATCCAGGTCAGGCTGGGCGATTTCGAGTACCTGTGGGTGAACCCGCAACTGGCCGGCAAGGTGCCGTCGCCGACGGGCCTGGCGCCCGATGGCGGCTGGCTCAACTACGGCGGCGACAAGTTGTGGCCCGCCCCGCAGGGGTGGGACAACGACCGGCAGTGGCCGGGACCGCCCGATGCCGTGCTCGATGGCTCGCCGCACAAGGGACGCATCGTTGCTGAAAAGGACTCCGGATTGTCCACAGTCGAGCTCACCAGCCGTCCCGACCCGCGCACCGGCATCCAGTTCGAGCGGCAAATTCACGTACGCGACGGCATTGCGGGCGTGAGCTTCGATTCGAAGATGACCAACATCGACAGCAAGCCCCGCCGCTGGAGCATCTGGCAGGTCACGCAGCTCAACGCCACCAACCGCTCGGGCGCCGGCTTCAATCCGGAGATGCGCTGCTACAGCCCGGCCAATCCCGGGAGCATCTTCCCGCGCGGCTACCTGGAAATGTTCGGGCTGATTAACAACCCGTCGTTCAAACTCGATCGCGGCGCCGGGCTGGTCACCGGCCATTACCAGCGGCTCGTCGGCAAGATCGGCATCGACAACTCGGCCGGATGGATCGCCACCGTGGACGGCACCGCCGGTTATGTCTTCGTCGAGCGTTTTGATTACCAGCCGGGCAAGAAGTATCCGGATGACACCTCCGCGCAGTTCTGGATGAACGGCGCCGGCCAGATTGTCTGCGGCTCGAAGATCGTCGACTGCAAGGATGATCCAGTCGAGACGCCTCATCTGATTGAAAACGAGGTGCTGGGCCCGCTGACCGAGTTGAAGCCGGCAGAGAGTTGTTCGTTCCATCTCGACTGGCATCTCGCGAAGATCGGCGGGGCTTATCCAATCCTGGATTGTTCGCCCCTCGGCGTTGCTTGCGAGCCGTTTGTCGCCAGGCGAACCGACGGTAAGCTGCACCTGTCCGGGCGCTTCGGCGCCTTCCTGCCCGGCAAGCTCAGCATCGCCCTTCTCGACAGTAGTGGCAAGCAGATTGCCGCCGCGCCGTCGGATCTCACCGTGTCCCCGACTTCGCCGCTGGTGCTTTCGCTGGATGTCAATGCTCCGCTCGAGACCAACACCGTATCCCTGCTTCTGGTCAACACGCGCGGCGGCACTCCCGGCGAACTGGCCCGGACGATCGTCCGGAAATAGACCCCGCCACCATGCCCTCCGACCTCATCCTCGAACTTCGCGACATCGTCAAGACCTTCTCCGGCGTACGCGCGCTGGACGGGGCGAAGTTCGACCTGCGGCCCGGCGAGGTTCACGCCCTGGTCGGCGAAAACGGGGCCGGCAAGAGCACGCTGATGAACGTGATCGCCGGCGTCCATCGGCCGGATTCCGGGCAGATCCTGCTGGCCGGCCGGCCCGTGAGTTTCACCAGCCCGCATCATGCCGCCCAGCACGGCATCGGCGTCGTCTTTCAGGAGCTCAGTCTCGTGCCGAACCTGTCCGTGGCCGAGAACGTTTTCGCCCACCGCCAGCCGGTGTGGGCGTTGAATCTCATCGACTGGCGAACGTTGCACGAGCAGACACAACAGTTGTTGTCACTGTTTGACCTGGACGTATCTCCAACGACGCTGGTGCGAGATCTTTCCATGGCGCAGCGGCAGGTTGTGGAGATACTCAAGGCGCTGTCGCACCGGTCGCGGGCGGTGATTCTTGACGAGCCGACATCATCGCTGACGGCCGTCGAGACCGACCTGCTCTTTGCCCACATCCGCCGGCTCAGGCAGGAGGGGGTGGCGTTCATCTACATCTCGCACCACCTGGCCGAGATCTTCCGGGTGGCCGATCGGGTGACGGTGATGCGCGATGGCAAGTATGTGGAGACGTTCGCCATCAATGCCGTGGACGAGGAGATGCTGGTCCGCCGCATGGTCGGCCGGGAACTGCTCAACGTCTACGGCCGGCGAAGCGTCCCCATCGGGCAGCCCTGCTTCGAGGTGCGCGGCGCCTCGCGCAGCAATCACTTCCACAACGTCAACTTCACCCTCCGCCGCGGCGAGATCCTGGGCATCGCCGGCCTCGTCGGTGCCGGCCGGACTGATCTCGGCCGCGCACTCTGCGGCATCGAGCCGCTGGATTCCGGCGACCTCATGCTCGACGGCGTGCGACTGCGCGTCCAAAGCCCGCAACAGGCGATCCGCGGCGGCCTGGGATATATGACCGAGGACCGCAAGGACCAGGGATTGTTTCTGCGCATGTCCATCCGCGACAACTGCGCGGCCCCGAGTCTCTCGGCATTCACCGGCCGGCTGGGCTGGATCGACGACGGGCGCATCGACGAATTCGCCGAAGCCTGCCGCGACCGCTTCAACATCGTCGCGTCTCATACGCAGCAGCGCGCGGGCAATCTTTCCGGCGGAAACCAGCAGAAGGTGCTGCTGTCGATGTGGATGGGCATCGGGCCGCAAGTGCTGATCGTGGACGAGCCCACCCGCGGCGTGGACATCGGGGCCAAGAGCGACATCTACGCCCTGCTGCGCGAACTGGCGGGCGCGGGTGTCGGCATCATCATGATCTCCTCGGACCTCCAGGAGATCCTCGGCGTCAGCGACCGCGTCCTGGTGATGCGCGACGGGTGCATGGTCGCTGAGTTTACCGGAGCCCGCGCCACCGAGGAGAATATCATCGCCGCCGCCACCGGCGTGGAACTCCGGGGCACATGATCTTCCGCAGGGTGTGCTTCAGCACACCATTCGTCATGCCGCCACCGACATGGAATTTCGGGAGTTTGCTCTCATGACCCAGACCGATCCGCAACCCGCTTCACCCGCCCGCGTCCGGCCGGTGGACTACGAATCTCACCACCTGATCCGCCGGCTCACCCGCTTCCGCGAGTTCATGATCCTGGCGATCATCCTGGCCGCCGGCATCGGCATGACCATCGCCTCGCCGATCTTCCTCACCCGCGACAACCTGCTGGCGCTGCTGCTGGGCCTGTCGAACGAGTCGATTGTCGCCATCGGCATGACCGTGCTGATGGTGGCAGGCGGGTTCGATCTGTCGGTCGGGTCGACCGTGGCACTGGCCGGGGCCGTGACGGCCTACGCGCTGGCGGCCGGTATTCCCGTCCCCGTTTGCGTGGCCACCGGCCTGGCGCTCGTCGCCACCATCGGCCTGGCCAACGGGCTGATCATCGCCCGGCTCAGGATCAACGCCTTCGTCACCACGCTGGCCATGATGAGCATCGTCCGCGGCGTGCTGCTGGTCGTCACCCGGGGCCGCAATATTTCGGGGCTGCCGGAGTCGTTCAAAGCCATCGGCCAGGGAAACCTGCTGGGTATCCAGTACCCCATCTGGATCGCCGTCATCCTGGTGATTCTCGGCGATCTGGCCTTGCGCAAGAGCCGCTTCTTCCGACAGAACTACTACATCGGAGGCAACGAAAAGGCGGCCGTCCTTTCCGGTATCCCCGTCGACCGCGTGAAGATCTTCAACTATGTCCTGACCGGCCTGCTGGCCGCCCTGGCGGGGATCGTCATGACTGCCCGCCTCGGCGCGGCTTCGGTGACGGCCGGCACGGGGCTGGAACTGAAAGTCATCTCGGCGGTCATCATCGGCGGAGCCAGCCTGCAAGGCGGCGAAGGAACCATCCTGGGTTCGTTCCTCGGATCGCTGCTCATGGCGATCATCGTCGGCTCCCTCACGCTGCTGGGGGTCGACGTCTACTGGAACACGCTGGTGATCGGCGCCGCCCTGCTGCTGGCCGTGATGCTCGACCGGCTGGGCAAGGCCCGGCGCGCATGAGCTGCAGCGCCGGACGGACCAGGGCTGGAAGCCGCAGCCTCAGCGGCGATGATCTACTTCCCCTCTCTGGCGGCCGGTGCCTGAGCCGGCAACTCCACGACTTCCGCCGTCATTTCCGGCGCTGTCACTTTGCCCATCCAGAACGGAGCTTCCTTGGGATCGATGGCATGCTTGGCCGGCCGGGCCAGCACGGACTTCAGGCGATCCTCGTTGTTGACACAGGTGAAGCGCAAGGGGTACTTGCCGGGCTGGGGGATGTCGAAGTGCCAGTGGCCGCCTGCGCCGTCCGAACCCACGAGTCGCAGACCCCTGGCGTTTTCAACCCATTCCAGAGTCGCCTTGCGGGAGATGATCTGGCTCTCGCCGCTCTTGAGCAGCAGTGGATCGGGAATGAACGTGGCATCCCGCGACTTCACGCAATCCAGCGGCAATCCCTGCAGGTCGTCCATGTAGATCTGCACCGTGTCGAAGACGTTGATCTGCATCATCTTCTCGGTGCGGTTGGTCACCTTCAGACCCAGCTCGATCGTGGTCTTGCCACCCAGCGGCGGCACCACCCATTTGGCCTGGGTCACGGCCTCGAAGTCCGCCCCGTTCTC
>JBEKVL010000248.1:0-8251 GCA_049514055.1 Tepidisphaeraceae bacterium
TGCAATCGACGCCGCTTCATGCCCTCGAAGAGCTCGGCAAACACGGCGAGGTGATGCCTCAGAAGAGCACCTACTTTTATCCCAAGCTGGCAACGGGGATGGTGATCAATCCGCTGGCGTAGGGTCCGCATTGCGGACCGTTCTTGCACGTTGGACGCAGTGGTCCGCCATGCGGACGCTGCAAACGAGGTTCGATTTGCCCGACCGTTACTACCAATATCAATTTCCCAACGGCCTGACTTTGCTCGGCGAGAAGATGCCCGGCATGCAATCGGCCGCCATGACGCTGCTGGTCCCCGCGGGCTCGGCCGCCGATGCCGACGGCGCCTGCGGTACCGCCACGGTCATCTCCGACCTGCTCTTGCGCGGCGCTGGCCCACGCGACAGCCGGACGCTGACCGACTACCTCGATTCACTCGGCCTCCAGAGATCGTGCAATTCGGGCGTACACCATTTGCGCTTGTCGTGTGCCGCCCTGGCCGCGCGGGTGATGGAGGGCTTGCCGGTGTATGCCGACATCGTCCGCCGGCCGCACTTGCCGGAGTCCGGCTTCCAGTCCGCGCGGGACCTGGCCCTCCAGGGACTGGCCGGGCTTGAGGACGATCCGCGGCAGAAGGTGCTGATCCAGCTTCGCGAGCGGCATTTCCCGCATCCGCTCGGCCGGAGCACCATGGGCAAGAAGGAAGATCTGGAAGCGATGACGCTGGAAACCTGCCGCGCCCATTTCTTCCGTCAGTTCGGCCCCGCCGGAACCATTCTCTCCGTCGCCGGCAACATCGACTTCGATCGCGTCAAAGAGGAGGTCGAGCGCCTGTTCGGTGACTGGCGAACCGGCTCGTTGCACAAGCCCGAACGGCGGCCGGCGCCGGGCAATGTCCTCCACGTCCAGCACGCCAGCGAGCAGACCCACATCGGCATCGCCTATCCATGCATCGAGGAGACCGACCCGGATTACTACGTCGTCCGCACCGCCATGGAAGTGCTCGGCGGCGGCATGAGTTCGCGGCTGTTCACCGAGGTCCGCGAGAAACGCGCGCTGGTCTACAACATCTGGGCCGGCTACTCCTCGCTGAAGGGCATCGGCGCCATCATGGGCTATGCCGGCACGAGCAACGACCGCGCCCAGGCGACACTTGATACGTTTGTAGCCGAACTGTACCGCCTGTGCGATGGTGTCGGAAAAGATGAACTGGACCGGGCCCAGGTCGGCCTCAAGGCGGCCACCATCATGCAGGGCGAGAGCACGAGCGGCCGCGCCGGAGCCATTGCCCACGATTACTTTATCCGCGGGCGCATTCGCACGCTCGACGAAGTGAAACAGGCGATCGACATGGTGACCCTGGACCAGGTGAATTCCTGGCTCAAGGCCAATCGGCCGGGCCCGTTCACGATTGTCACCGTGGGTCCGAAGGAGTTGAAGATGCCTGCTGGCAGCGAAACGGGCGCGCCATAGCGCTCCGTCGCCGTTGAGGTGATCGGCAAACGGTGGGACAGGCATTCTTGTCTGTCGTTGTGCCCATCGCATGTTGTGTGGTAGACCATGAGGAGGTCATTCCGGCCGTGTCACCAATTGAGGAGACCGATGAACCACGTCGAGCGTTTCCGCGCCGTGATGGACTTCCAGCCTGTCGACCGCCTGCCCCGCTGGGAATGGGCCATGTGGTGGGACCAGACCATCGCCCGCTGGCACCGCGAGGGCCTGCCTCGCTCGCTCAACTTCAGCCAGGTCATCGACATCGCCGGGTATTTCGGCCTCGACCCCTACCAGCAGTTCTGGTTCAGCACCACCGACGCGACCATCGAGGCCACCCAGCACCACGTCGAGGGCATCGTCGCCGATATGGACGACTATCTCCGCGTCCGGCCGCGACTCTATCCCCAACACGGCGCAGCCATCCGGTCCATGGCCGCCTGGGCCGAGCGCCAGCGCCGCGGCGAGGCGGTCGTCTGGTGTACCTTCGAAGGCTTCTTCTGGTTCCCCCGCACGCTGATGAACCTCGAACAGCTCAGTTTCGCCTTCTACGACCAGCCCGAACTCGTCCACCAGATCAACAGCGACCTGCTCGACTTCAACCAGCGACTGTTCGATGAGATGACCAGGGTCTGTGTTCCCACATTTATGACCCTGGCCGAGGATATGTCCTACAACCACGGCCCGATGATCTCGAAGAAGGTCTTTGACGAGTTTCTCGCCCCGTACTACCGGAAACTGATTCCACGCATGCAGGAACTGAACATCCTTCCGCTGGTCGATACCGATGGCGACATCACGCTCCTGGTCCCCTGGCTCAACGAAGTCAGCGTGGCCGGCGTCCTCCCGCTCGAACGCCAGGCCGGCGTCGATGGCAACCTCTTGCGGACGCAATTTCCCAAACTCCGCATGATCGGCCATTTCGACAAGCTCACCATGCACCGCGGCGAGCCCGCCATGCGCGCCGAGTTCGAGCGTCTGGTTCCGCTGATGAAGACCGGCGGTTTCATTCCCAGTGTCGACCACCAGACCCCACCCGGCGTCTCGATCGACCAGTACCGCGTCTACCTGCGCCTGCTGGAGGAATATACGCGCTGCGCGTGAAGTGTAAGCATCTGTATTTTCCGATTCCTGAAGCCGGCGCACCGAACCCACGTCCCGGCCAAACGTCCTGCATGTTGCAACTGCCGCACGGCAGCCGATAATCCGCTGAGTCGGTCGTCATGCAGTTCAATTGAGGAGAGCCGTACATGCTTCAGAACACCATCCGAGCCGTCGTGTCACTGATCGCCATGGCGATATCGGCACCCACCATCGCCGCCCAGGTCCCCGCGCCCGCCTGGCCCGCGGCCCAGCCGGCGGCCGTGCAGCGCTGGCAGGCCATGCGCTTCGGCATGTTCATCCACTGGGGACCGGTCAGCATCACCGGCCAGGAGATCGGCTGGTCGCGCGGGGCGCAGACGCCGATCGAGAAATACGACAACCTCTACAAGGAATTCAATCCGACGAAATTCAACGCCGACGAATGGGTCAGCGTGGCCAAGGCGGCCGGGATGAAGTACATCATCCTGACCACCAAGCATCACGACGGCTTCTGCCTGTGGGATACGAAACTCACGGACTACAACATCATGAACAGCCCGTTCAAGCGGGATGTGGTCAAGGAGCTGGCCGAGGCGTGCAAGAAGCAGGGCATCGCCTTCGGCACGTACTACTCGGTGTGCGACTGGCATCACCCCGACTTCCCGCTCACCAGCCCCGGCGGCAGGGTCAAACGCGAGAAGTCAGACCTTGACGCCTACAACCGTTACCTGCTTGGCCAGATCAGGGAACTCATCACCAACTACGGCCCGCTCCTGACGATCTGGAACGACGTGCCGCAGATGTTCCAGGATCGCGGGGCGGTGACGATCAAGATGGCCCGGGAGCTCCAGCCCGACATCCTCATGAACAACCGCACCGGCGACGGTGGCGACTACGATACCCCCGAGCAGCGCGTCGGCGGTTTCCAGATGAATCGGCCGTGGGAATCGTGCATGACCATTTCGGCGCACAATCACTGGGCCTGGGGCGGTGCGAACGACGGGGTGAAATCGCTCGCGGCGTGTCTGCAAATGCTCATTCGATGCGCGGGCGGCGATGGCAACATGATGCTGAACGTCGGCCCGATGCCGACCGGCGAGATTGAAGCGATTCAGGTCGATCGGCTCAAGGAGATGGGCGCCTGGATGACCAGGAACGGCGAGTCGATCTACGGCACGCGCGGCGGCCCGTTCAAGCCGCTCAAGCACCTGGTTTCCACTCGCAAGGACGACACCATCTATCTGCACGTGCTCGCGTGGCCGGAAGAGACGCTCAAACTGCCCGCACTGCCGGCCAAGATCGTCAAGAGCCGCGTGCTCACCGGCGGGCAAGCCACCGTCAACCAGACCGACGCCGGGATCGAGATCACCGTGCCAAAGGCCGACCGCCAGGAAATCGACACGGTCATCGCCCTGCAACTTGACAAGCCCGCGATGGACATTGCCCCGGTCGCGATTGCCAGCACCGGAAAATCGCTGACCGAAGGCAAGCAGGCCACCGCCTCCAATGTCTTCCAGAACAACAACCAATATGCCGCCTCCAAGGCCGTGGACGGTGACGAGGAGACACGCTGGGCCACCGATGCCGGAACCAGGGCGTGCTGGTTGGAGGTGGACCTGGGCAAGCCGGCGACTTTCGACCGTGTTGCCATTAAGGAATACGAACCGCGGATTCGCTCTTTCGAGCTTCAGAGCAAGGATGACGCCGATTGGAAGACGTTCTACAAAGGCTCCACTGCCGGCCTTGATTTCGAGGCTAGATTCCCGGCCGTGACCGCCCGGCACGTCCGCCTGAATGTCCTCGACGCCAGCAACGGTCCCACAATCTGGGAGTTCCAACTCTTCGCCCCGGCTTTACAACCCGGCGCAACTCGGTAATATTCCCGATCTTCGATGCCGCCCTGTCCGGCGGCGAAGCTGTTTGTCTTACTGGAGAACCCGAAGTGGCCCATTCGCTTTCTGCCAAGAAACGCGTCCGTCAGAACCTCAAGCGTCGCGCCATCAATCGCGCCCGCAAGTCCGATGTCCGGGAACAGGTGAAGGCGTTCGGCGCCGCTCTTGCATCCGGCGATGCCGCCAAGGCCGAGGTCGAGTTGCGCAAGACCGTCATCAAACTCGACCGTACCGCCGCCAAGGGCACAATCCATCGCAAGGCCGCATCGCGCAAGCGCAGCCGGCTGCAGAAGAAGGTCAACGCGCTCAAGGCCCAGGGGCCGGGTGCGCCGGCCGCGCGGGCCTGATCGCGGCCAGCATACCGCCGAAACAGATCAATCCACCCTTCTCGGCATTCGGCATCAGGCTTCGCGGAACATCAGCACGGGCTAATGATGGGTAAACGGTGGGACAGGCATTCCTGCCTGTCGTACGACAGACATTCTTGTCTGTCGTTTCCCGCACCAACCCCGGCCGGCTCTTCCGCAAGTTTCGATGCCGGTGCCGAGTCTGCATAATGAGGTCGCATCATGGCTGACACAACGGTGATGGAAAAGCTCGTCTCCCTCTGCAAACGCCGCGGGTTCATCTACCCTGGCTCCGAAATCTACGACGGCCTCAAGGGCACGTGGGACTACGGGCCGCTGGGCGTCGAACTGCTCCGCAACATCAAGAACGCCTGGTGGCACGACAACGTCACCACCCGCGAGGATGTCGTCGGCATTGACACGGCCATCCTCATGCAGCGCAAGGTATGGCAGGCATCCGGCCACGAGTCCAACTTCACCGACCCACTGGTCGACTGCAAGATGTGCAAGGCCCGTTTCCGCGCGGACCAGATCCTGGAGAGCGAGTGCCCGCGCAAGCCGTCCAAGCACCCCGGCGAGCACCACGAGTGCCAGCTCACCGAGGCCCGTAAATTCAACCTGATGTTCAAGACTTTCGTCGGGCCAGTTGAAGAGGATGCCCAGCAGGTTTACCTGCGCCCCGAAACCGCGCAGGGCATTTTTGTGAATTTCAAGAATGTCTGCGACAGCACGCGCATCAAGGTTCCCTTCGGCATCGCCCAGGTCGGCAAGAGCTTTCGCAACGAAATCACGCCCAAGCAGTTCATCTTCCGCTCGCGCGAGTTCGAGCAGATGGAGATTGAGTTCTTCTGCCACCCCAGTACGAGTGAGGAGTGGTATGCGAAATGGCGAGACGAACGTTTCAACTGGTATCGCCAGCTCGGCATCAAGAGCGACAAGCTCCGCCTGCGTGAGCATGGCAAGGAAGAACTGGCATTCTACTCAAAAGGCACCAGCGACATCGAATACCTGTTCCCCTGGGGATGGGGCGAACTCGAAGGCATTGCCCACCGAAGCGATTACGACCTCAAGCAGCACATTCAGTTCAGCGGCAAGGACCTGTCCTACTTCGACGATGAGAAGAAGGAACGCTTTGTCCCGCACGTGATCGAGCCGTCGGCCGGGGCCACACGATCGTTGCTGGCGTTCCTGTGCGAGGCGTTTGAGGAAGAGAAGATCGTCGACGAGGAGACCAAGAAGGAGGATGTCCGCACCGTGCTCCGATTCCATCCCCGCCTGGCTCCGGTGAAGGTGGCCATCTTCCCACTGGTCAAGAAAGAAGGCATGCCAGAGAAGGCCCTGGCCATCTACAAGGAACTTCAGAAGCACATGGCCGTCTTCTATGATGAGAAGGGCGCCGTCGGCCGGCGCTATCGCCGGCAGGACGAGGCCGGCACGCCGTTCTGCCTGACCATCGACGGGCAGACCGCCCAGGACACCACCGTCACGGTTCGCGAGCGGGACTCGATGAAACAGGAGCGTATTTCCACCGACAAGGTTCTGCCCTACCTGCTCGAACGCCTGACGCGGTAGGCGGTGAAGCATGTCGAAGCAGTTGGACATTCTCGCCCTCGAGCCCTTCTTCGGCGGCGCCCGCCGGGCCATGCTCGAGACGATCATGCACTACAGCCGCCACCGCTGGACACTGCTGCGCCTGCCGCCTCGCCGCATCGAGCGGCGGCTGGCCGCGGCCGCCCACTGGTTCTCCGAGCAGCTTTCCCGCCACTGGTTTGGCCGGGCCGACGTCGTCTTCACCAGCGAGGCGATGAACCTCGCCGACCTGCTCCGCATGGTTCCCGACCTCACCAGCAAGCCCTCGGTGGTCTACTTCCACGACAACCAGCTTCCGGCGGAAGGGATGCGGGCCGAGTCGCCCCTGCATCTGGTGAACCTGACGACAGCCAATGCGGCCACCGAAATCTGGTTCAACTCGCTGTATCATCTCAAGACATTTCTGCGCAAGGCAACGTCTCTGGTTGACAAGCATCCGGAGTTGTCCGCCCGCAATCTGCTGCCCGAGCTGACGGGAAAAGCGCACCTCATGCCGCCGCCGGTCGATTTCACGCTGGACCATGACGTCCTCCAGCAGGAACAGATCAAGCGCGATCCGCGGGTGCTCTTCGTCGACACCCGCGATGCGGATCTGCGCTCGCTCAACCGCGCCCTGAGCACGCTGGAACGGCGCAATGAGAAGGTCACGCTGGTCACCATCGGCCCGGTCGTCGGTCTGGAGACGCCGGGACAGCGATACACCATCGGCGAGCAGGATGAGATCACCCAGATCCGGGCGTTGCACCAGGCCGGCGTCATGATCTCCACGCGCGCGCACGCGGCCTCCGACTATCACGCGGTTCGGGCCTTGAATGCCGGCTGCTGGCCGGTCTTCCCCGACAGCGGCGTCTACCCCGAGTTGCTGCCCGAAGCCCTGCACCATGCCTGTCTCTACGAGACCGGCTCGGGCGACCGGTTGGCCACGCAGATCCAGAACACCTGGCTGACGGAATCCCCGGCCGGTTACGAAAAGGACCTCTCCCGCATCCTCGCCCGTTTCAACGCCCTGGAAGCCTGCCACGCGATCGACGAACGCATGGAACAGATCGTCGGGCAATCCAGAGGATGACACAAGGGAGCGATTTGAGAATTCGAAATCCGAAGTTCGAATGACTGACGAAGGGAATCCGAAGGGTGAACCGGCGGGGTTGCGGAAGGCGCGGAGAAGAAAAATGTTTGGGCGCGGGTGATGTGGGGGATGCCAGGCATAAAGGTTTTCCTGGAAAGGGGTTGTGAGTCGTTTGGGGCGTTGGCAACAGGTGAAAATCGGTGTCTTTTCCGGGTCCAGAAGGTGTCCCGATTGGATCCCGTTGGGTCCCGGGTTGGCTTCGGGTCAGTCCGGTCGGGTCGCGGAGCAGTTGATCGTTGTTGGTTGATCGTTGATAGTGCGGAGGAGAAGAGCAGCCAAGAGCGATGCAGGGGGAATGTGGAGAGGAAGGCCCACGAAGTTGCACCAGGACACACGAAGGGTCGTTGCTGCGGGCGTATGCGGTTGAGAAAGAGCACGGCCGATTGCGCAGGCCGGGGAAGTCGGGCCTCCCTATTAACGGTGGTGTTGCGCGAGATACGCGGTTGGCGCGCAACAGCGCGCAGCGCAAAACGGGGGTTCACGCTGTGGGGGTGTGATTTGTGAAAATGGAAATTCTTCCGGGCGCGCAACACCTGCGCGCAACAGTAGAAGTGCAAGTCGTGGCTGGATCGGGGGTTAGCCGCGGAATTGGCGACTTTTAGCATGTGCCTTTAGTCATCGCTTGTGATGTCAATGAGTAGTCAGTAGTCAATGGGGCGAGGCACTGTCTGATTCGCTCGATCCACCAGCTGCGCCCCGTCTCATTCCCGAATAAGGTGGGATGTCCCCCTTATTTGCT
>JBEKVL010000249.1:0-8247 GCA_049514055.1 Tepidisphaeraceae bacterium
GCAGCGACCGGCGCCGTTGTGGGCGCAGCGCGGGTCGCGGCGGTCTGTGTCGTGGATGCGGGCTGGGTCAGCGCCGCGGGCTGTTCCTTGGGCGGAAACCACTCCGGGTGCTTCTGCTGTATCCACAGGCTCAGGTACGTCCAGCCCATGATGAGCATGAACGATATGGCCATCACCAGGATCAGCCGCTTGTTGTCCATTGCGTATTTCCTTGCGCCCCATGCGGGGCTGGTTATCGTCGCGTCATCGTCCGTCTCTGAGCCTCGAGCCGAGGAACGAGTCGAGTTCGGGAATGCCTTCCACCTTCTGGATGGTCGTCTCGACATCGTAGGGAATGCGGACGAATTCGAGAGTCGTGTCGGTCAGAACCACGAAGCTGCTCCGCGGGTCACGGTCGCGCGGCTGGCCGACGCTGCCGACGTTCACCACGGCCTTCTCGTCACTCAACTCAAACCGGCTGTCGATCTCGTCCGGGCTGTAGAAATCCGGCCCTTCGAGAAAAATGCCGGGGACATGGGTGTGCCCGACAAAACAGAGCTTGTCGAAGCGTTCGAAGATGCTGACGAACTTGCCGGGATTGGTGTAGATGTCGTCGGGGAAGATGTACTCGTTGATGGGCCTGCGGGGGGATGCGTGTACACCGAGGAACTGGGCGGTCTTGATCCGCACCGGCAGACTGCCGAGGAATTTCCAGCGGCGGGCGCGGCGATCCGGATCCGGATCGTTCTCGAAGCACTGCCGCGTCCAGAAACAGGCCTGCTCGGCCCCGCTGTTGAAATTGAACGGCTCGTAGAGCACGGCAAAATCGTGGTTGCCCATCAGCGTCGACCGGGTCCGCTGGATTACCAAGTCCAGGCATTCCATCGGATTCGGACCGTATCCGATGACGTCACCCAGGCAGACGATCTCCTGAATGCCCCGGCGGTCGATCTCCTCGAGCACGGCCGTGAGCGCCTCGAGGTTGGAGTGAATGTCGCTGATGATCGCGATCATGCTGGCGCGGGTCCAAACAGGTACGGAATCTCCACGGCGCGGGCGGAAACGCTTCCCTCGCGCAAGCCGCGATGTTAAGGGCGTCTCGCGCCAGCGTCAAATCGTCGGACCACTGGACAAACCGGCCATTCGCGGCCACACTCCGGCACCACATGACTCTCGCCATCCCCACATTCAGCCGGCCCCACGACGTCGCCATCGTGATGTTGTCCGGCGGTTGCGCGGTCATGCTGGCCTGCGTGCTGCTCCACAGCCGGGGGCTGGCCGCGGAAAACCGCCCGCACGTCACGCGCCGGGCGCTGGGGCATTGGCTGCCCATTGCGGCATGTGTGCTGGTTGCGGTGCTGCTGCGGCACACGGAACTCGCGGTGGCGCTGGTCCTCGGGACCTCGGTGGCAGCGCTGTCCGGCGTGACCGGATTCCTCCTGATCGCCGGACCCGTCGAGCAGACACCCCCCTTTGCGCAGCCGGTCTGGCTGTTCGCACCGATCCCTGTCGTTCTTGCATTTGTTCTCGGCATCCGCGGGGGGCTGGGGCTGATGGACGCCGGGCTGCTTTTTGCGCAGGGTGTGCTCCTGCTGGTTCTCTGGATCGAGATGCCGGCCACCAATGAGCCGAGCCCGATTTCTCCGACGCCGCAGTTACCGGGACAACTGGCCTGGAAAACTGCCGAACTGGGCCTGTTCCTGTGCCTCGGAGCCGTGGGGGCATGGATCGCCATTCGCGGATGCGAGCAACTTGCCGAGGTGGACCGGCATTATCCGTTCATGGCCACGGGAGCGACGATTCTCAGCGTCGTGCTGGCGATGCCGATCGTGAATACCTCATGGCCACTGGCGGCATCCGGCCGGGCCTGGGCGCCGCTGACATCGCAACTCGGAGTGGTCTTCCTCAACCTGTGCGTACTCCTGCCGGCCATTATCGTCTTCAGCGTGGCGCGGCCAGTACTTCGCCCTCATTGACCACACCGACCTGCTCCGGTCGGCCCCGGCGCTATGGCAGGGCTGGAACATGGTACTCTACCCCCGCGTCGCCTGGCGGCTGGATACGGTCGTTTTACTGATCCTCACGCTGCTGTTCGTGCCGGCGGCCGGCGGGAAGCTCCGCCTCGACTGGCGGCTCGCGCCGTGGCTCATTCTCGGGTATTGCGCCTATCTGTTGTCTATCCTGGTCGCCAGTTCCTGGAATTGACCGCTTCAGTTGTCCTCCACCTCCTTCTTCTTCAACTTCTCTTTCTGATCGGCGGTCAGCTTCTGTTTGATGGCGGCCTTGGCCTGGCGGAACTTCTGCACCGCGTCCTCGCGAACCTTGGCGTCTTTCGTGCTGCCCGTGTCGGAACTGTCCTTGACGGTCTTGAGCTGCTTCGCAGCCGAAGCAATCAATGGCTTGAGATCGGCCTTCTGCCTGGCCGTGATGCCGGAGGCGTCGAGCTTGGCGAAGAGCTTCTGGGCACCGGCCGCCATGTCGTCCATTTCCTTGTCCAGAGCGGCCAGGCGGCGATCCAACTCGGCCTTGAACTGCGGGTTCTTGTAGATTACCGCCATCTTCTGCTGGAACTGCGCATCCAGATTCAGCCGGGCCTGTCGCGCCTTGGCGGCGTTCTCCGGCTTGCTGTCGACGTCGGCAAGCAATGACTCCTGCTGACCCAGGAACCAGTCAACCGCGTCGATTGCGCTCTGGCGGATGTCCGGCGGATAAGTGGCGTCATCAATCGCCTCGTGCGTAAGTTTGAGATCGCCCATCTTCCATTCCTGCCGGAGTTGGGCCGAGGTCGCAGCGGCCGGCGCTTTCGCGGCTGCACCCGCAGGGGCGGGCTTGGCCGCCAGCGCCGCGGGCTGCGCCGCATTTGAGAGATCAGGCCGTTTTGCCAGGGCGGGCAGCGTCATGCAAGCCACCAGGCAGACGGCAGTTACGATTCCTTTCTTCATCATTGCTCCATTACGAAAAGGGTACAGTATACGCAGACACGGCCGCCCCGAACAGGTTTGCCTCTGTCGATCAGCCTCTCCTTCCGAAATTGTCTCCCAACGCGCATAATGGTCCCCAACCTCAAGGAGTGACCCTCATGCGCCTGACCGCCAGCATCGTCCTCACTCTGCTCCTGACGGCAACCGCGACCTTCGCCGCCTTCGTCTCGCCCGACGAAATCGCCCGCCGCGACGCCTGGGCCGCCGCCCGCTTCGCCAAGGTCGCCAGCACCAAGCCCGAACCCGGCCTGCTCGTCCTGGCCAACCATGACGCCGTCAGCCGCAACTCCCGCGGCAACCGGCCGCTGACTTTGGGCGACAAACAATACAACCGCGGCCTCTACTGCCACGCCATCAGCAAGATCGCCGTCTGCCTCCCGTCCCCCGGCAAGACACTCTCGGCCATCGTCGGCATCGACAGCAATGACCAGACCAGGCCCGGCAAGGGCAGCGTCGTCTTCTCCGTGAACGTCGCCGGCAAAGAGGCGTTCAAATCGCCCGTGATGCGCGAAGGCTCGCCCGGCCTGCCTGTCTCCGTCGATCTCGCCGGCGCCACCTCTTTCACGCTGGATGTCTCCGACGCCGGCGATGGCATCTCCTGCGACCAGAGCGACTGGGCCGAGGCCAAGGTCGTTCTGGCCGATGGCACCGAGGTTTGGCTCGGCGACATGCCCTTTGTCGAGTCGGTACCCGACGGGCTCCCCTTCTCCTTCATCTACGCCGGCCGGCCGTCGGCCGAATTGCTCGCGGCCTGGCCCCGCAAGGAAGATGCCGCCCCTGCCGAGGCCGGCCGCACGCGCCGGACCATCACCTGGACCGACCCGGCCACCGGGCTGGAAGTCCGCTGCGCCATCGTCCAATACACCGGCTTCCCCACCGTCGAGTGGACCCTCTGGTTCCGCAACACCTCGCAAGCCGACACGCCCATCCTCTCGGATATCAACGCCGTCAGCCTGTCTCTCTCGCGCAAGGACGCCGGCGATTTCATCCTCCACCACAACGCCGGCAGCCAGGCGACACCCGATGACTACAGGCCATTACGAACGCCCCTGCCGCCCGGCAAATCGCTCCGCGTCGCCTCATCCGGCGGCCGGGGCAGCGACGGCGTCTGGCCGTACTTCAGCCTCAACTGGGGCAACGACGGCGCGATCGTCGTCGTCGGCTGGCCCGGCCAATGGACCGGCACATTCCAGCGCGACGGCGCGGCCGGCCTGACCTTCCGTGCCGGCCAGGAAGGCGGCCGATTCAAGCTCCTCCCCGGCGAGGAAATCCGCTCGCCGCTCTCCGTCATCCAGTTCTACCAGGGCGACTGGCTCCGCGGCCAGAACATCTGGCGGCGCTGGATGGTCGCCCACAACATCCCGCGACTTGACGGTAAACTCCCTCCTCAGTTGCTCGCCGCCAGCAGCGGCAACCAGCTTGCGGAAATGCAGAACGCCAACGAGACCAACCAGAAGCAGTTCGTTGACGGATACATCGACAACGGTGTACAACTGAGTTTCTGGTGGATGGATGCCGGCTGGTATCCGTTTCAGACCGGCTGGTGGAATGTCGGCACCTGGGAGCCCGACCCCAAGCGATTCCCCGCCGGCCTGCGCGCCGTCAGCGACCATGCCCACGCCAAAGGCGTCAACACGCTCCTCTGGTTCGAGCCCGAACGCGTCACCCCCGGCTCCTGGCTGTATGAGAAGCACCCCGAGTGGCTCCTCGGCGCTGCCGGCCGCGACAAACTGCTGGACCTGGGCAATCCGGCCGCCCGCCAGTGGCTCGTCGATCACGTCGACAACACCATGAAGCAACAGGGCATCGACATCTACCGCCAGGATTTTAATTTTCCCCCGTTGGACTACTGGCGTAAGAACGACAAGCCCGACCGCCAGGGCATCACCGAAATCAAGCACGTCATGGGCTACCTCGCCTTCTGGGACGAACTCCGCCGACGCCACCCCGGCCTGCTCATCGACACCTGCGCCTCCGGCGGCCGGCGCAACGACCTCGAAACCCTCCGCCGCTCCGTCCCGCTGCACAAGAGCGACATGGAGTACCCTGACCTGACCTCGAAGCAAACGCAGTTCTACGGCTTGGCTTTGTGGGAGCCCTACTTCGGCGCTCCGGTCTACCCGGCCGACCGCGTCGACATCTACGGCTTCCGCACCGGCATCGCCATGCTGACCGGCCTGGGCTACGACACGCGGAACAACAAGACTCTCGACTACGCGCTACTCCGCAAGCTCGTGGCCGAACGCCTCCAGGTCGTCGATTACCTCTGGTCCGACTTCTATCCACTGACCAGTTGGAGCAGCGAGGCCGATGTCTGGATGGCCTGGCAGTTCGACCGCCCGGAAGACGGCAAGGGCATGATCCAGGCCTTCCGCCGCCCGAAAAGCGTCTACGAATCCGCCCGCCTGACCCTGCGCGGGCTCGACCCGCAGGCCACCTACCGCATCCGCGATCTCGACAGTTCGACCGAGTCGCGCGTGTCCGGCCGCGACCTGCTCGACAAGGGTCTGGCCATCACGATCCCCACCCCGCGTGCGGCGGTGATCGTCGTGTATGAAAAAGTGAAACCGTAACGTTTGATCCATCTTGCGCGGACCCATGTTGGCGCAAGCACGGTCGGCCGCTTCCAGCCCCGGAGGGGCGATAGATGTCAGCCCCCGGCGTAAGCCGTGGGTGGCAATAGTCATTATCATTCAAAGCCCCGTCGGGGCGGCAGAAGTTCTATCGCCGCTACGGGGCTTGTTCATGACTACCGTATGCACCCACGACTTATGTCGTGGGCTAACGTGTACCTCCCCCTGACGGCGCTGAAAAGCCCGATCGCTTGCTCCGACGCCACCCCGACAGCGGCAGCGAGGTGGTCCAGAAGATCATACTGTCCGCAATGGCCGCTGAAGAGTTCGATGTCACGCCGGGTATCCTCGACGCTGAAGGCCCGGAACTGGCCGACGATGTCGAATTCCTCACATGCCAGCCTCGCGCAGGCGGCCGGGTCGGTGATGTCACCAATGATATGCGTCACGCCCTCCGGCAGCGGCTCGGGCTCGCGCCCGCGATTGAAAACGGTGCAGCGGTGCCCGGCGGCCGTGCAGGTCCGCAGGTATTCATAGGGAATCTCGCCGGTGCCGCCGATACAGAGAATACGCATACGCCCAACCGTGTCCGTTGCAGCGGACCTGCTCCGCGCCGCCCTCTTTGGACTGCGGCGGCCTGACACCGCTTTTCCATCGGCGGCAGAACCCACATAATGACGCCGCGGCGATCGCGCAGCGGCAAATCGCCATCGTTCCCCGCCACATTACTCCGAATCAATTGCGCGCCGGCAGTTCAATACTTATCGAAAAGCGGCGTCGAGACCGCACTCCAAAATGGTCCGCAGTGCGGACTCTACTTTTGTAGTCCAGCCAGCAGTTCCTGCGCGGCCGCGACCGCGGTCTCATACACGGTTCGCACCGGCACCTTCGCCTCACTGGCCAGTTTGCTGCAGTCGTCGTATTCGGGTGTTGCGCCGGCGGCCTTGTCGCCAAGCCATTTCACTTTCACGCGAAGAGTCCCGAACCGCGTCGCCACCGACATGATCTCTCGCCGCGCCTCGTGGCGATGACGCAGGGGGTGAACGCGGACGCCGAGCGTCGAGGTCTCTTCAAGGATCACCTGGCTCAGCTCCACCTCCTGCGATGCCGGGCCGAGGGCGGTGAGCAGGATGGCCGGACGGTTCTTCTTCATCTGGATCGGTGTGAACCAGACATCCTTCGCCCCGGCCGAGAACAGACGGTCACTGACGGCCGAGAACAACTGCGGGTTCATGTCGTCGATGTTCGTCTCGAGCTGCACCATTGGCCCGTGATCGTGAAACTGCCCCAGCCACAGACGTGCAACATTCGGCCACGGCGTATCCTTGCCGCCAGCGCCGACGCCGATACGTTCCAGCGTCATCAGCGGCTGCTCGAACCGGGCCAGTTCTCCCAGCAGTGCCGCGCCGGTTGGTGTCACCCATTCGCCCGGTGCGGGCGCGAGGCAGATCGGCGCGCGGGCGGCCGCCAACAGTTCGAGCGTGGCCGGCGCGGGCAGCGGAATCTTCCCGTGCTGGCTCATCGTCCAGCCGCCGCCCATCGGCAACGCAGACGCACACAGCGTCTCGATCCCCAGCTCGTGCAGCCCGGCGATCGTGCCGACGATGTCGATGATCGCGTCGATCGCGCCGACTTCGTGAAAATGAATCTTGTCCGGCGTGGTGCCGTGAACCTTGGCCTCGGCATCGGCCAGTCGGCTGAAAACAGCCAGGGCCTTCTCCTGCACCGGCTTGGCGGTATCTGACGAGCCAATAATCTGGCGGATGTCCGACAAGTGCCGGTGATGATGCCCCTCGGCCGCGTGGACATCCACCTTCGTCGCCCGCAACGGTCCTTTCATGACCGCGCGGGCCTCGATCTTCCATTCCTCGGCCGGCAGTTTGAGCCGGGTGATGGCGCTGCGCAACTGCTCGACAGACCACCCCGCGTCAACGAGGCAGCCGAGAAACATGTCGCCGGAGATTCCAGAAGGCAGGTCGAGGTAGGCGATCATTATGAACCCGCAGAGTTAAACACGAAGGCACGAAGACACGAAGCGATGCTTGGTTTTTGGATGCGATAGCACGAGATCAGCACGCTATTATCTTGGTTTGAAATTTGAGACCTGAGATTTCAAATCTCCTGTTCCAAATCTTGATTGCCACCTCACATCTCTTGAATTGCCAAGCCGTATCCGACAACCAAAACCCGCTTTGTGGCTTCGTATCTTCGTGTTGAATCGTCCTTTTACGCCGCATTGCCAGCTAGAACTTTCTTCACCCGCGACGCGAAGTCGTCGACCTCTTCGGGCTTCTCAAAGCCGACAATCATCGTGTCGACGGCGTTCAGACCCATGACATACTTGATCGACTCGTCACGCTTGGCCGGGTCGTTGCGATAGCGGCCTTCGCCGACCAGTTTCATCCCGACCACGCCCTTGCCGTTGGCGCGGGCCGTCTTGAGCACCTCGGCCACCACGGCCGGGTTCTTGTCGTCCATGGAATCACCGAACGCGTTGATGCGCGTGTGGATCGAGTCCACCCACGGGCTCTCCGCCGCGGCCTTCAGGGCGGCCAGCGAGTGACACGACACGCCGTGCGCCTTGATGATCCCCCTGGACTTCAGGTCGTCCATGATGTCCATCTGCTTCTTCATCTTGTCGCACCAACCGGCATCGGTCATGCAGTGGATCAGCACCATGTCGATGTAGTCGGTGTTCAGCTCCTTGCGGAAAC
>JBEKVL010000250.1:0-8236 GCA_049514055.1 Tepidisphaeraceae bacterium
CGAGTGGCGAATGAATCCCGAAGCACGAATGAACATGGGTGTGGTTAAGCATCATGTTGTTCCTTCATATTATCTGTGGCGCTGCGCGCGCGGGGCGTTTTGCGCGCAACAGCGCGCAGCGCACAAGTGGAGTTGGTGCTGTGGGGGTGTGATTTGAGAAAATGGAAATTCTCTGGCGCGCGCAACACCTGGGCGCAACAGTCGAAATGCAAGTTGTGGGTGGTTCGGGGGTTAACCGCGGAATTGGCAACCGGGCAGAGAGTGAGGAGACGGGTATGCCCGTCTTTTTTGGCAAATGCCACCTGTAGCCGCGATCAACGATCGCGGCTACAAATACGCGGCCGAGGACCGCGATCAACGATCGCGGCTACAGCTTAAGTGAACCGTATCGGGAGTCAGACTGCCGCGGAGTACCGCGGCACACGGGCTGGAAGCCCGTGCCACCACAAATCGACACATCCGTTCCATTGCTCGCGGCACTACCGTAGGAGCGACGCGGCCGGTGGATCGAGGTAGACACTGGCCGACGGATGCGTCTGGAGAATCGACGCGGGTATCTCCGGGCTGACGGGGCCGTCGATCGCGGCCCGAACCGCCTCGGCCTTCCGCTCATCCGGCACAGTGCAGACGATGTGCCGGGACTTCATGATCTGGCGGATGCTCATGGTGATGGCCTGCTTTGGGACGGCGCTGAGCTTGGGAAACCAGCCTTCGCCAAGTTGCTGTTGGCGACAGGCTTCGTCGAGTTTCACGAGGATGAAGGGCTCGTCCGTGTCGAAATCGGCCGGGGGATCGTTGAACGCCAGGTGGGCATTCTCACCGATGCCGATGAAGGCGACGTCGATCGTCTGGCCGGCAAGTATGGCGCCGACTCGCTGGCAGGTTGTCGGCGGATCGGTTTCGGCATCCAGGGCATGGAATGTGGCCGGGGGCACGGGCAGGCGGGCAATGAACCGCTCCTGGAGATAGCGCCGGAACGAGGCCGGGTGAGTGACCGGCAGGCCGAAGTATTCGTCGAGATGAAACACGGTGACGCGGGACCAGTCGGTATCGGGCTGGGCCAGGAGCGCATCCAGCATCTCGAATTGGGAAGCGCCGGTGGCGAGGATGATGGCGGCGTGGCCGCTGGTCGCGATCGCGTCACGGATATGCGAGGCCCCGTCGGTGGCGGCCGCCCGGGCCATGTCGAGTTTGTTCTGGCTAACCCAAATTTTCATGGGGTGGTATGATACACGAATCACCGCTGCCTAAAGCGGCTGGAGTTCATCGAGCATGGCGCTGGCGGCGATGGCGCTAATCTTCGGACCCATGTCGAACGAATGGCGGCCGGCATGCATCACGAACAGTCGATCGAGCTTGAGGTCGTCCATGGCGATGCGCATGGAGGGCGTGACCTGTGGTGCCGAAGTGCGTTTGACCTCGAAACCCAGCCGGGCATTGCCGCGGACCACCAAGAGGTCCAGTTCCGCCCCGGCGTGGGTGCCCCAGCAATAGCATTCGCGCCAATCGGCGCCGAGCCAGCGGATGCACTGGTCGATGATGAACCCTTCCCAGGATGCGCCGAGTTTCGGATGGCGAAGCAGATCGTCCAGGTTTCGGATATTCAGAAGACCATGGAGGAGTCCCGAATCGGTAATGTAAAGCTTGGGGGCCTTCACCTGTCGCTTGGCGAGGTTCTCGTGCCAGGGCTGCAACTGCCGGACCACCAGAGCCGACGTCAGCTTGTCGAGGTAGCTGCGGATCGCGAATTCCGACACGCCGAACGAGCGGGCAAGTTCCGACGCGTTCCACACCTGCCCGTGCCAATGGGCCAGCATCGACCAGAAGCGGAACATGGTTCCGGGCGCGATATTCACGCCGAGTTGCGGCAGATCGCGCTCGATGAAGGTCCTGATGAAGTCCGTCCGCCAGGAGAAACTGTCGGCGTCGGAGCGGACGATGTAGGAACGCGGGAATCCGCCGCGCGACCAGAGGCGTTCGAGGCGGGCGGCGCCGACGTCGGCCAGCGAGAGCCCGGAGAGTTCGTGGTAATGAATCCTCCCGGCCAGGGTCTCGGAGGTTTGCCGGAGCATGTCCGGCGAGGCGCTGCCCAGCACCAGGAACTTCGCCGGCTTGCGCGGGCGGTCGGCGAGGACGCGCAGCGCCGGAAAGACCTCCGGAAGCCGCTGGATTTCGTCGAGCACCACCAGCCCCTTGAGCCGCTCCAGCGCCCCCAGCGGATCGGCCAGCGCGGCCAGATCGTCGGCCCGCTCCAGGTCGAAGAACGTGCTGGGCCGGTGCGACCGCCTGGCCAATTCCCGCGCCAGCGTGGTCTTGCCGACCTGGCGGGCTCCCAGAATGCCGACGATGGGGAATCCGGCCAGGGCTTTTGTCAACCACGCCATGTCCAGGGGACGGTCGATCATGCCGGAATGCTACCTTGAAATCTCGATTTGTTCAATCGAAATTTCAAGGTCGGCGGTACAGGTGTAGATTATGCGGATCGCGGCCGCATCGCCGCCAGGGTCCCGGAATCCCCGTCCCCCATCATTCTTCGAACGTGCCCGGGAATCGAATCTCTTCCGTTCTCACGGACGACCCCATTGGATCTCTCGAATGAGCAGCCGGCCGCCTACATCTGCGACGACAACGGCGACAGCTTCATTCCAAACGCCGCCGTGAACATTGTCGGGACCACTGATCGACACATAGACCCATGCGATATCCGCATCCTGTTTCGCGGGTCAGGAATCCACAGTGTTAAGCGCGCGAACACCATTCGCGCGTGTTTCGCCAGCATACGAGAACATGGCTTCGTACTCAGACTTAAGCTGCGATGCTGGAAAGTCATCGCTGAGTGACGGCGCGAGCATACGATAAGCCTTATCGAATTCCCCGTCCGCAAGAGCCCGGGCAAATGCAAATGCGACGCTGCCGTGCGGCGTATCTAATGGATTGGGCTCGTCATACGGCTGCATAACAACCTCTTGGTGATAACTCAGGGCGTTCGGATTACGTCTGACACGCGAATGGCGGCCAGATTCTCCCGATATGGCGGCCGGACGACGCCAAGCTCGGTGATCAGGGCGCTGATGAGCGCCGCCGGGGTGACGTCGAACGCGGGGTTGTAGAACTGCACGCCGTGCGGCGCGGTCTGGCGGCCGAAACCACGGGAGATTTCCGCGGGGTCGCGCTCTTCGATGGGAATCTGCGAGCCATCCGCGATCTTCCAGTCGATGCTGCTGAGCGGGGCGGCCACGTAAAAGGGGACACCGAAGTGTTTGGCCAGGATGGCGACGCCGTGCGTGCCGATCTTGTTGGCCACGTCGCCGTTGGCGGCCACGCGGTCGGTGCCGACGATCACCGCATCGATCTTGCCCCGCGACATGACCGTGGCGGCCATGTTGTCGCAGATGACTGTCACGGGGATGCCGTTCTCCTTGAGCTCATACGCGGTGATGCGGCTGCCCTGGAGCAGCGGGCGGGTCTCGTCGGAATAGACGTGGAATTGCAGGCCCTGTTCCGTGCCGACATAGATCGGCGCCAGCGCGGTGCCATATTGGACGGTGGCCAGCCCGCCGGCGTTGCAGTGGGTAAGGATGTTGATCGGGCGGCGGGAGACAGGCTCAGAGCCGAGGTGGGGCTCGGCGTTCCCAGGGTGGCGTGCGATGTCCTTCAGCAGCGAGACGCCATGTTCGCCGATGGCGCGGCAGACGCGGTTGTCCTCGTCGATCATGGCGAGGCATTCGGCCAGCAGCCGTTGCTTGATGAAGTCAATGGCCTGGCGTGGCGCCAGGCTATGCGAGTCGCGACCGGCATCGCGGGCCGCGCGGCGCATGCGGTCCAGCGCCCAGAAGAGGTTGACGGCCGTCGGACGCGAGGTGGCCAGGTAATCGGCGACGGCGTTGATCCGGTTGTAAAACGGCAGCAGTTCGGCGCCGTGGAAGTTGCGCACGCCGAGATAGACGCCGAATGCGGCCGCCACACCGATGGCCGGGGCACCGCGCACCACCAGTCGCTTGATGGCATCCCACATCTGCCGCTCGTCAGCGATGTCGAGATAGAGCGTTTCCAGCGGCAGGCGCGTCTGGTCGAGGAGGAGGAGTTTGTCGCTGTCCCATTTGATGGTCTGGAGCATGGGCCGGAGTATATCGCCAAGCGATTCCACCGTGCCACAACCCGTCCATTTGTTCTCAGTCTAAATCACTCGCGGGTCGGCCTGAGCCGTGCTAGAATGCCCAGATGATGCAAAACATCATAACCACGAATCCGAAGATCATGCACGGCACTCCCTGCTTCGCAGGAACTCGCGTTCCCGCGCAATCGCTCTTCGATCATTTGAAACACGGGTACACTGTGGACGGATTCCTGGAGCAGTTTCCCTCGGTCAAACGTGAGCAAGTGGACGCACTTTTGGATGAGTCGAGCGAGCGGGTCCAGCAACGCGCGGCCGCGGTATCGCGATGAAACTGCTTCTCGACGAGAATCTTCCCCACAAGCTACGGCTTGAAATCCCCGGCCATGACGTCTTTGCCGCCACCTTCATGGGTTGGTCGGGAATCGAGAATGGCAAACTCCTTACAGTAGCGGCGAAGCATGGTTTTGATGCCGTGCTCACAACTGATCGCGGCATGGAGTATGAACAAGACACCGCTGGCCTGCCGCTGTCGGTGATTGTCATCAGAGTCGCCTCGAATGCCATTGAAGATGTTCGGCCGCTCATCCCAAAGGTGCTCGCGGTGCTCAGGGGCCTCAAACTAAATTCGCCTCAAACTAAATTCGTTAGTCAAAGTTCCGATCGAAACATGAGTACGCAGGCCTTTCAAACTGACCCTATTTCCAAAACGAGGTTCGATTTTCTGCGGCTGGCGTGCGCGAACGCCTGATGGCACGGCGACCCAACAGGGCGTGAGGACATACTACTCATCGCAACTTGCAGCCTGCCTGGCGAGTGGGAGGGTCAGGTGCGATACTTGCCGCTGAGGTGGAGCGGCAAGTGGGGCCAGCGTCCCCGCTGGACCGAATTGGTTCACCCCGGGCACGCCTCCGGCAGGCCGGCGAGGACGCCGGCCCCACTTTCACTTTCACCGTGCCCAGGTCAGCACGCGCAGCAACGCCACGCCGAGCAGGAACACGGCCTGTGTCGCCAATGCCGTTGCCCAGGCATGGCGGATACGCAGATAGCAGCGGCAGGCCGTCGCCAGACGCAGCACGAGCAGCGGATACATCGTCAATGTGAGCAGCGCGAAGGCGAACGCGGCGTAGTCGGCGCAACCGGGGAACGCGATCGCGCTGAGACACACACCGCCCGTCAGCGTTCCCGCCAGCGCGATGATGTCCTCCGCATAGACGACCGTACGGACGACGTGCATCGGCTTGACTCCGGCCCAGCGGAAGGTGGTTTGGCAAATCATCAACACGGCCAGCGTCACCAGAGGCCATAAAGCAAAAGCGAACCACCAGCCGGTGGTGGACTCAGCAAGGTCGGCGTACAGCGTGCGAATGACCATCTCGATTGTGTCTGACCGGTCCCCCCGCCATTCCTCGGGCAGAATGATGCGCACATTGCTGGCCGGACGGAGACTTACCAGGAGATGGCCTGCCAGCATGGGCGCCAGCACGAGCACCTGACACAACAGGAAGTACACAAGGATTCTTCGCGCCACGATCCGATGCACTGGCGAGAGCTGACGCCAGAACCGGCCGGGGTTGAGCCCGCGGAACACGGTCTTGAGGAATGCTCCGATGTTCCACCACGGTTGATGCTCGTAGAGATACGGATGTTGCGTGCGGGCCGCCTCGAATAGTTCCACCCAACGAAACTGCAACCCGCACTCGGGGCACCGCGGTTGCTCCAACCCGCGCAGATTGTATCCGCACAATGGGCAATGCACATCCTTGGTGATGGCCGCCCAGTCTGGCCGGTCTCCGACAATGTCCGGCACTGGCGCGGCGACGGCCGGCTCGGCAGCAAGATCGCGCCCGGCCTGACGGGATCGGGTCCAGACCAGCAGGAATGCGCTCAGTGGAAAGCCTGCATACAACGGCGCCATGTGTGCCGCCGACACTGGCTGGCCGCAGAGCCAGATATCCATCGCCGCGGACGCAACCGCGGCCAGTGCGGCCGCCAGGACGATCTCGACCGAAAGCCGGGGCCGGCGTCCCAGCAGCGCCAGAACGCCGAACGGTATCCAGGCAATCCAGGCGAAGCGTGCCGTGTTGTCGATGGCCACCAGCCATGCGGGAGCCTTGCACACGGACAGTCGAAGCCACGTCGGTGCGGTTTCCGCTGTGTATCGTCGTCCGTCTTTGTCCCAGATGTTCATTGAAGGCATGTCGGTCTTATGACCCCATAATAGCCCATTGTCGTCGCGAAGCAGACCAGTTGCCCCCACGACGTGTTCACCCGCAAGCCAGACGTGTATCTCAAGCACCTGTACCTGAATTGGTCCCCAAGGCTCGTTGGAAAAGAGAACATTGTCACGCGGCCACCCCATCCACGGTGGATCTTCGGGCTCTGCGCGCTTTAACTTTATGCCGTACGCGTTCTCGATCCCCTTGCGGCTACGCTCAAGTCCGGCACGCAGGCATAGCCAGAGATCATCCAGGCATTGGCGTTCGCCCATGACCAGGGCGTTCTTCGCGTTCACATGCACATTCCACTGTTGCTGCTGGTGGATTCGCCCACCGACCAGCACGCCGAGCATGGCCAGCACAATCAGCCAGAACGCCAGGCGCAGAACCCTGTCCTGAGATCGCGGGGCCGGATCCTGGTTGGTTTGCCTTGGATTTGCCATATCCCTGACCTCTTGTTTGCCGCTATTGCTCAGGTTCCCTGTTTTGGTTGGTGCATCTCCTGTACCGCTCGAACGAAGGCAGGCGGGTCGAGAATGGTGATGTCGGGGAAGCGGTTGCAGAAATCCTGCCCCTCGGGAGTGTCTCGCCGCATGAGATACGTGAGGTGCCGGCCATTGTCGGGTGTGTTCATGCCGGGCGGCGCTGCCGCTCCTGAAACACCTTCTCTCGAACGCCCTCAAAAAAGGCATCGAGTTCCTCATCGCTCATGCCGCTCTCGGCCACGTGCTTGCGGAAGGGAGCAAGCACTTCATTCACGGAAGGCGCAACAATGGCCCGCTCGATCAAGTCGGAGGCGACGGCCCCCACATCCTGGCCGCATTCGACGGCGCGTTGCGCGAGTTTGTCGCCGGCCTCCTTGGATAGCCGCAACTTCATTGGTATCTCGGTCGTGTGTTGCAGAGTCGTGGGCATACGGCACCTGTTCCATAGTCTACCATCGGAGTGGGGCGAACGCACGAAATTCCGAGAGACGTTCCGGGAAGGGTGTGCCCAGAAATCCGGGCGAGTCGTAAACTGTTTGCACCGCAACGGTTGTCATGCTGAGCGTACTCGCGAAGCATCTGGCCTTGGACTTCATAGCCAGATCCTTCGCGAGTACGCTCAGGATGACGGTTCGTGACCAGCACCACGTTCCCGGTAAAATGGGCACACCCTCCGGGAAGGGTGTGCCCGTCATTTTTGGCAAATGCTTCCTGTAGCCGCGATCGTTGATCGCGGCGGGGAACCGCGATCAACGATCGCGGCTACAAATACGTGGTTTGCCAAGAAAGACGGGCACACCCTTCCGGGAAGCGTCGATGCCATTTCTCACTGAATGAATCCCTGCTTCTGATACTCCACCAGCCGGTAATAGAGCTTGCGCACGGAAATCCCCAGTTCCTCGGCCGCTTCGGTGCGGTTGCCGTTGTGGCGGTGCAGGGCGGCGATGATCGAGTCCCGCTCGATGTCGTCCAGGCTCCTGGCAGCGCCGGTGCCGGCGGGTTGCGGAATGACAACCGGCACCGGGCCCGTCCCGGCCGGTTCGTCCTTGTCGCCTTCCTCCGCCAGGGCCTCGGGCGCAAGGGCCGGCTGCCAGTTCTCCAGGCGTTTCTCCCGGGCGCGGGTCAGGGCCAGCTCGATATCCTTCAGCGCCGCCGGCTTGGTGAGGAAATCGACCACATCCAGGTGGATGGCCTGTTTGGCGGCCGCGAGGTCGCCGAAACCGGTCAGCACGATCACGCGGATCTCCGGCCAGCGCTTGCGGATGATGTTGAAGAGTTCCATGCCGTTCATGCCGGGGAGGTTGAGGTCGAGCATGATGATGTCGGCCGGCTTCTGCTCGAGATGCCGCAGGGCCGCCTCGGCACTGCCCACGGACGTACACCGAAACAGCATCTCATGCACCACGGTAGTCAGCATG
>JBEKVL010000251.1:0-8219 GCA_049514055.1 Tepidisphaeraceae bacterium
ACCAGCAGCACGTCGAGCTGGTCCCAGCCGAGCCGGTCCATCTCGGCCCGCGACATCGGCAGGACCGCCGGCATCGGCAGCGAATGAGCCGCGGCGCTCGCATCCGATCCTGGTTGTGGTGACTGCCGGAACATCATGACGGATGCCCATGATAGCTCGAATCGAGCCGCATGACCGTTTCCTGCAAGGGCTTCTGCTTGCCGGCTTCGATGCGGCAGATCCTCTCCAGACGAACCTCGGATCGGCGGGCCAACTCCTTCTGGGTCGGACCCGCACGAATGCGAGCGGAAATGACGGACCTGGCGATGGAGATATCGAGTGCTTTCGCAGCGGGATAACCACCCCGGCGACTGACTCACGGTATCAACACAATCTTCCCGCAAGCACCGGGCTGCATGACCAGCTCGTGGGCCTTGGGCGCGGCGAACAGGGGCAACTCGGTGCGGATGATCGGACGCAGGGTGCCGTTTTCCAAACCGGCGACGAGGGCGGCGTTGTGGGATTGCAGGTCGGCGTCGGGGGCGTTGAAAACACGCATGGTGTGGATGTCGGCCTCGCGGGTCATGCCGTCGCGGGGATTGATCTCGACGGGGCCGCGGCTGCCGACGACGACGATGTGGCCGGATTTGGCGACGATGGTGAGGTCTTTGGCGAGGTTCACGTTGGCGAGCATCTCGATGATGACGTTGACGCCGGCGCCGGCGGTGAGGTCCATGAGTTGCGTGAGGTAGTCGGGGGCGGTGTGGTCGAGGACATGGTGAGCCCCCTGCTCCCGCACGAGTCTGCGGCCTGGCTCGGTGCCGGCGGTGCCGATGACGGTGCAGCCGGCGGCGCGGGCGATCTGCACGGCGGCGATGCCGACGCCGCCGGAGGCGCCGTGGATGAAGACGGTCTGGCCAGGCCTGGCGGAGCCGCGGACCAGGACGGCCCGGTAGGCGGTGACGTAGGGGACGCCGATGGCGGCGCCCTGCGGGAAACCGATGTTATCGGGCAGATGGAAGACGTGCTTCTCCATGCAGAGGGCTTTCTGGGCGTAGGTGCCGCTGAGGCTGCCGGAGAGATAGACGCGGCCGCCGGGTTTGCAGCGGTTGACGCCGTCGCCGATGGATTCGACGATGCCGGCCGCGTCGGTGCCGGGGGTGTAGGGGAACTGGACGGGGCCGGCGATGCCTTTGCGGATGTAGGTTTCGACGGGATTCACGCCGACGGCGCGGATGTTGACGACGATTTGGCCGGCGGCAGCAATGGGATCGGGAACGTCTTCGAGCACCAGGACATCGGGCTCGCCGAATTGATGGACGCGGATGGATTTCATGTTCGATATGATAGCATGGCGGGCATGGAACTTTCGAGGGGTGGTCACTCGTTCTGTAGGTGGATGGTGCAACCTATGCCTTTAATCAGCGCGAGGATTCTCTGGGTGGCCGTTCCCGCGATGCTGTAAGTCACCGGCCGTGTATTGGCGCCGAAGGAAACCAACGATGAGCAGCAACGGATGGAGCAGGCGGGAAAACCGTACGAGCCGGAAATCGACCGGCGGAGCATCGCCCCCCTGCCGGCCACGGCGTCGTGGCAGGATGTCTTGCAACGGGCGTTCCTGACAAACGGGGACATTGAGGTGGCCTATTTCGACTGGATGGCGGCCATGGCGCGCGTGCGGGAGGCCGGGGCGTATCCGAACACCAGCGTCTCGCTGGGCTACTCCTATCTGTTTTCCAAAGAACGCATGAAGGCATGGGACCGGACCACGCTGGGCTCGGCGTTTGATCCCGCCATGCCGCTGCAATGGCCGGGCAAGGTGGAACAGGCGGCGAAGGTGGCGCTGGGAGCGCCATCCGAGTTGCCGCCGGCGTGGACGATACCCGTGGACGACGCCGGGCTGCTGGCGGTTGCGGTGAACAACAACGCGGAACTGGCGGCGCTGGCGCATGATGTGCAAGGCAAGGCCGACGCACTGGAACTGGCGCGGATGCACTATATCCCGGACATTTCGCCGCAGTTCTCCATCACCGGCAGCATCGAGAAGATGCTGGGGACGATGGTGACGCTGCCGACCAATCTGCCGAAAATCAAAGGGGCCATCGAGGAATCGCGGGCGCTGCTCCGCTCGACCCAGGCCATGGCCCGGCAGGTGCGCAGCGAGCGGGGCGAGTTTCGTGGGCACGCTCTATTCGCTGCGGAACAACGAACGGCAGATCGCGCTGTTTGATGAATCCGTCCTGCCACGAGCCAGGCAGGTGTTGGGGCAACATCTGGACCCAGCCGATCATCAACCGCGTGGACATACTGGCCACGGGCGTGCGCACGCAGATCGGCGTCAAAGTTTTCGGCCCGCACCAGGAAGACACCTTCGAAGACATCGTCACCAATGGCGTGAAACAACCAAGGTGCTCAAAGAGAAGGGCATCCAGACCGTCTCCAATGAAATTGCCGCCGCGCTACGCGGCATCCGCGGCGCGGTGGATGTCTTCCCCGACCAGATCGTCGGGCGGACCTATCTCGAGGTCGCGATCAACCGCGAAAAGGCCGCCCGCTACGGCGTGAACGTGGCCGATATTTCGGATGCCATTGAGGTCGCCATGGGCGGCAAGACGATCACGACCACCGTCGAAGGCCGCCAGCGTTTCCCCGTCCGCGTCCGCTATGCCCGCGACTTCTGGCAGACGGAAGACGCCCTGCGTAACATCCTCGTCACCGGCCGCCGCGGCTCATCCGCGCCAAAACCCGTCGCCCCGGGCGTAGGCGCGGAGATGGGCGGCGGACCATCGTCCGCCGGCATGGGCGGCGAGCAGATCATCCAAGTGCCGATCAGCGATGTGGCCGACATCCGCGTGGTCGAAGGCCCGAGCATGATCAAGAGCGAGAACGGCATGCTCCGTTCCTACGTGCAACTCAACGATCTTCGTCATCCTCTACATGACCTTCAACGACTTGCGCGATTCCCTGCTGATCATCCTGGCCGTGCCCGGCGCGCTCGTTGGCGGCGTGATTTTCCAAAGCCTGTGTGGCTTCGACTTCAGCGTGGCCGTCTGGGTCGGCTACATCGGCTGCTTCGGCATGGCCACACAAACCGGCATCGTCATGCTCGTCTACCTGCGCGAAGCCATCAACGCTAAGGGCGGCCTGGCCGCCATGGAGAGCGAGGCCGAACTGACGCAAGCGATCATCACCGGCGCCGTGCATCGCCCGCGTCCCAAACTCATGACCGAAGGTGTGGCCATCGTCGGCCTGATGCCCATGCTCTGGGCAAGCGGCGTCGGCTCCGAGGTCATCAAACCGATGACCGCCCCCGTCCTCGGCGGATTGCTCGTCGCCGACGAAGTGATCGACCTGCTGCTGCCGGTGATATTCAATTGGTATCAGGTGCGCAGGTATCAGGTGCGCAGGTGGCGGAAGCTGCACGGCCAAGGTAATATTGGTTCGTCAGGAGGTAGTGTTCATGGCAGTCCAGACATTGAAGTTATCGGGCAAGGATTACGTGGTGATTCCGGCGAAGGACTTTCGCCGCATGTCGGATGAACTGGCCAGATTCCAGGCGGAGATGAAGTCGGACATCGCGGTCGCCACCCGGCGATTGAAGGACCGCAAGGACAAAGTCGTTCCGTGGGAAGAGGCCAAGAAGCGGCTGGGGTTGGCATGAGCTACCGTGTTGTCATCCGCTCCTCCGCCGAGCGGGAACTCGGCAGAATCGACCCACACGACAGACGCCGAATTGGGGCAAAGATCGACTCCCTCGCCGACAATCCCAGACCAGCAGGTTGCGAGAAACTCTCGGGAACCGATGCGTGGCGTATTCGGGTGGGTGTTTACCGCGTCGTATACACAGTGGCCGACGAAGTTCTGATCGTTGAAGTAATCCATGTCGGACACCGCCGCGAGGTGTACCGCAATCTGTAGGGTCCGCACTGCGGACCATTTCGTCAAGATGCACGCCACTTGGCCATTCGGCAAAAACGATCCGCAATGCGGAGTCTACGATTGCTATTCACAATCCCGCCGAGTCCAGCGAGTTGATGCCGCACTCCAGCTTGCCCGTGCCCTTCCAGCGGCCGGCGCGGGCGTCTTCGCCGATCTGTACTGGTTGCGTGCAGCTTGTAGGATTACAACCGATGCTGAGGTATCCCTTCTCAACCAGCGGGTGCTGGGGCAGGTCGTGTTCTTTCGCATAGAGCCAGATGTCCCGGCTGGACAGCGTCAGCAACGGCGAGACGGCGTAGCAGCCGTAGCGCGGGGACCATTCAATGAACCTCGCGTTCTTGCGCGATTCCGATTGGCCGCGGCGGATGCCGCGAAGCCATGCCCGCGGGGCCAGGTCGCGCATGGCACGTTCCATGGGCTCGTTCTTGTTGGCCGCACAGCAGGCGGAGATGTCGTTGCGCCAGGTGGGGTCGCCCTCGCCGTGCTCGCGCAGCCAGGCGATGGGATCGTTTCGCGTACGATAGGTCCAGATACTCAGGTTCAGCCGCCGGCGCAGAGTCTCCATGAACTGGTGGGTCTCGGGGAAGAGGTAGCCCGTGTTGACGAAAATCACCTTAATGTCGGGTTTCACCCGGCTGGCCATGTGCAGCAGGACGGCCGCCTGGTCGCCGAAGCTGCTGGTCATGACAAGTTCGTCGCCGAACTCGGCCGCGGCCCACTCGATCACCTTGAGCGGCGTCTGCGACTCGAACATCGCGTTGAGCGTGTCGAGGTCAATGGAAGATGAACTTGCAATGGCGGAGGCCGTGTTACGCATGTGATGCCTGTTTGTGTTGTCAGTAGTCAGTAGTCCGTGGTCAGTAGCTCGTAGCAACTCGTAGGGTGGGCACTGCCCACCATTTCCGGCCGAATTGCGTCAAGCCTGGTGGGCAGTGCCCACCCTGCAAAGCGCATCGAAACACTCCCGCGGCACGCGCCGGCCGTTGGCAACGCCAAGTTGAATCTCCTTCTTCTTCATGCCGTGATAATCGGAGCCGCCGGTCATCAGCAGGCGATATTTCTTCGCCAGCGCCGTGTACTTCTCGACATGGGCGGCGGTGTGATCGGAATGGATCACCTCGATCCCGCGCAGACCCATGTCAAGCAGGTTCTTTAGGGCCGTTTCCAGTTGCGCATCGTTCGCGCAGCGCAGTTGCACCGGATGCGCCAGCACCGGCAGGCCGCCCGATTCGATGATCATCTGCAACGCCTTGCGGGGCGCCAGTCGCTCTTTGTCGAAATAGGCCTGGCCGCCGGGGGCAAGGTATTTGTCAAACGCGTTCTTGATCGACGACACGTATCCCTTGCGCACCAGAATTGCCGCGATGTGCGGCCGGCCGACCACCGCGCCGGAGTTCGTGTCCTTTCCGGCCTCGCGTTCGACCTCCTCCATCGTGATGGCGACATTCAGCTCCTGCAGCCGCTGGATGATCCGTGGATTACGATTATCCCGGCCTGCAAGCAGCGCGGTCGTCATGCTTCGCAACACCGCACTTTCGGGATTGATACCGTAACCGAGGATGTGCAGCGTTCCGGGCAGCGGGTATTCGGCCGAAATCTCGATGCCCGGGATGAAGTCGATCCCGAGCCTGGCCGACTCGGCCGCCGCCTCGGCAACACCGCCAATGGTGTCGTGGTCGGTCAGCGCCCAGGCCGAAAGCCCCGACGCCTTGGCCAGCCGGGCCACCGCCGCCGGGGCATCGGTGCCATCGGAGGCGGTGGAGTGGCAATGGAGGTCAATGAATTGCATGGTTGGCGGAGGAAGGAATAAGGTAAAAGATAGAAGGAAGAGGGACAAACCGCGCGGCCTTCTATCCTCATCCGGTCCTTGCCATCCTCCCTCTTCTTTTCCCTTCTTCCTTCTACCTTTTTCCTTACTCACGCAGTGAGATACCCACGCTTTTCCAGGTACGCCAGGATCTGCTCGGCGGCCTGCGCGGGGTTCGATTTTTCGGTGTCGATCACGATCTCGGCGTTCAGCGGTTCCTCGTAGGGATCGTCGATGCCGGTGAAACCCTTGAGCTGGCCGGCGCGGGCCTTCTTGTAGAGACCCTTGGGGTCGCGTTGCTCGGCCGTCGCCAGCGAGACATTGACATAGACTTCGATGAACTCGCCGGCGGCCAGGCTCTTGCGAACCGCATCCCGGTCGCGGCGATAGGGGCTGATGAACGAGGTGATGGCGATCACGCCCGCATCCGTGAACAGCTTGGCCACCTCGCCGATCCGGCGGATGTTCTCCATGCGGTCGTCGGCGCTGAAACCCAGCCCGAATCGCCTGGCCGTCGCCTCTTCGTAGCCCTGCTTTTCCTGAAGGAGCTTGGCATCCTTGTTGAGCCCGAAGCGCACGTTGTCGCCATCGAGGCGGTAGGCGTGCTTCTTCTTGTGCAGGAGCATCTGCTCCAAAATGCAGGCGATGGTGCTTTTGCCCGAGGCCGAAAGCCCGGTCATCCAGACCGTGACGCCCTTCTGATTGAGCAGTTGTTGCCGCTCGCCGCGGGTTACGGAACCGTCGTGCCAGGTAATGTTGCTTGACATTGCGTAGTCGCCAGTTGTTGGTTGTTAGTTGCCAGTGCAAACACAAATATGAGCCAACCGCCAGACTGGCAACCAACAACTGGCAACTGGCAACTCTCTCCTGTCTCTTCTATTCTTGCTCGAACAAAGGCGTGCTGAGGTATCTCTCGCCAATGCTCGGCAGGATGGCGACGATGATCTTGCCCTTGTTCTCGGGCCGCGCCGCCACCCGGGCCGCCGCGCACAGCGCCGCTCCGGAGCTGATGCCGCCGAAAAGGCCCTCTTCCTTGTGCGCCCGCCGGGACCACTCGAATGCCTCCTCGTCCGCCACCAGTTCCACCTCGTCCACGATTTTGAGGTTCAGGTTCCTGGGAATGAACCCCGCACCGAGTCCCTGGATCTTGTGGCGACCCGGCTTGAGCGCCTCCCCCTTGAGCGCCTGACTGATGACCGGCGATGCTGTCGGCTCCACCGCAACCGCCTTGAACGAAGGCTTGCGCTGCTTGATCACCTCGGCCACGCCCGTGATCGTGCCGCCCGTGCCCACGCCCGAGATGAGGATGTCGGCCGCGCCGTTGGTATCGCGCCAGATTTCCTCGGCCGTCGTCTTGCGGTGAATCTCCGGGTTGGCCGGGTTGTCGAATTGCTGTGGGATGTAGCTCTTGCGGTTCTCGCCAGCGAGTTGCTCGGCCCGCAGGATCGCGCCTTTCATGCCATCTGCGGCGGCCGTGAGGACCACCTGAGCACCCAGCGCCTTGAGCAGTTTGCGTCGCTCTATGCTCATCGACTCGGGCATGGTCAGGATCAACTTGTACCCGCGGGCCGCGCACACAAACGCCAGCGCAATGCCCGTGTTGCCACTGGTCGGCTCGATGATCGTCGTATCCTTGTCGATCTTCCCATCCCGTTCGGCCGCCTCGATCATGGCCACGCCGATCCGGTCCTTCACGCTGGACAGCGGATTGAAGAACTCGCACTTGGCCAGCACGATCGCCTGCCCGGCCGGAATCAGGCGGTTCAGCCGCACCAGCGGCGTGCCGCCCATGGTCTGGATGATGTTGTCATAAATCAAACCTTCGGGTTTGCGTGGCATGGATTCCTTCTTTCTTATTCCGCTCTTTGCGGCCGAACCGCAGAAGATAATGGCAACCCACCGCACGTTCAACCTGCCAACCAGATCGAGCGAACCGTGCGACCATCGAGCCGCTCGTTTCCAAAATGCCGAACGGCGTCGGTCTCTATTTCCTAGTAATTCTATATGTAAATAGGTAATCAGTCAAGGGGGCATCTTTCTTGCCATTTACGATCCGCACCTGATGCTCAAGACCGATCACGGCTGTCACTTCAAGGCATCGGTAGGACAGACATTCTCCCCTGTCATCCCGCAGCTTTGTAACAGTTTAGCCTTTTCGCAGAATTTCCGAGAATCTTTTTGCTGACGGCTTGCAATTCGCCGGAGATAGTTTATATTTATACAGGCGTATTATGACGCCTGTATGACGAAGGAGAGCCATGCCCGGAACCGTTTATGAACTCCAGCAACGCCGGCAACTGCTGGCCGACAAGATCGCCGCCCATCTCGACATCCTCATCGGCTCGGTCTCGGCCAAGGGACCCAAGCGACCCGGCTTCAATCTCACCTTCAAACTCGACGGCGTCACCCGCAGCCGCCATATCCGCGCCGAGAACCTGGAGAAAGTCCGGCTCATGACCGAGCGGCACAAGAAACTCAAACAGTTGATCCAGCA
>JBEKVL010000252.1:0-8208 GCA_049514055.1 Tepidisphaeraceae bacterium
CGGGGCCGGACACCTTCAGGACGCCGGGGCCGGAGATGGCGCTGGAGAGAGTCTGCGTGGCGGAACTGGCGTAGTCTAAAGTTGCGCCGGTGGCGATGGTGACAGCGCCCGCATACGTGCCGCCGCCGAGGAGACCTGCGCCGCCGATTCTCAAGGTGCCGGCGGAGACGGTCGTGGCGCCGGTGTAGGTGTTGGAACCGGACAGGGCCATCAAGCCCGGACCGGCCTTGACAATGGCCCGGCCGGCAGCTTCTTCAGTGATGGCGCCGCTGACGAGGAGGTCGACGGCGGCAGGGCCATCCGCGACCGTAAAGGTTGTTGTCAATTGCGCGGTGGTGTTGCGGAGGTTGATCCTGGATGAGATGGTTGAGGTGGCGACGCTGGCCATGGTGTTCACGCTGACGTTGCCGAGGAAGTCGTAGTAGCCGCCACTGGCCGAGGTGAGCGTGCCGCCGGTCATGTTGATGGCAAATACGCTGGTGCCGCCGAGCGTGTTGTTATTGTTGACGTTCTGCATCACCGTGCCGCCGTTGATGTTCAGCGTGTTGACGCCGGCGCCATTGTAGCCGAAGGTATCCTTCTGGGTCATCAGAAGAGTTGCTCCGGCGTCGACGGTAACGGTGCCCAGGATGGCGCCGGCGGCGCTGTTGCCCACATTCAGTTGCAGCGTGCCTCCGGCGACTTCGGTTCCGCCGGTGTAGGTGGATGCGGCGTTGAAGACCAGCGTGCCGGCGCCTGCCTTGACGAACAGGCCGGTGGTGTCGCCGTTGACGCCGGAACCGGAGAGCGTGACGGTGGCGCCGCTGTCCACGCTGATGGCGGCGCCCGCACCGGCCACCGTGAAGCCGCGATCGCTGGTGCTGGTGCCCATGATTCGCAGTGTGCCGCCGAGAACAAGGTTGGTCGCCGCATTGCCGCTGGCGCCGATGGCGCTGGCCACGCCGCCGTTGGCCAGTGCGGGGATGACCAGCGTCCCGCCAGTGACAGTGGTGGCGCCGGCGTAAGCGCTGGCGCTGTTGCTCAGGGTGAGCGTGCCGGGGCCGGCCTTGGTCAGGGCGAAATTGGCGCCGGTGGCCCCGATGGGGGTGGCGATCGAGAGATCGCTGTTGGCGTTGACCACCATTTCGGTGGACGTCGTGGAAAGCACCCCGGTGCCGATGATGGAGTTGCTGCCGCCACTGTTCAGCAGACCGCCGGAGGTGACGGCCAAGTCGTATGTCGCCAGATTAACGGTCAGTCCCGAGCCCTGGACATTCAGGGAGTTGATGCTGTTGCTGGGGGCGATGTGGACCGGATTGAGCGTGCTGGTGACTTCCACGTTGTCCGTCGGGACGGTCGTGTTGATGGTGGCGTTGGGAGTGGCCACCAGGGTGGTGACCAGGTTGTTTGCATCCACCGTTGCGAATTCATTGCCCACGGTGGCCCATGGGCCGATCATGTTGCCCGCGGTCGTGCCGTAGACGAGGATCCCGCCGCCGCCGGTGGTAAAGTTGACGGTCGCGCCCGCATTGCGAGTGATGCTGCCCAACTGCAGTTCGGTCAGGCCGGAAGCATTGACCACGGACGACGAGGTGACGGAATTGAGCGTGAGACCGCCGGTCGTCTGGGCATAGCCACCCGCCGGGCTGCCAATGACTTGCAGTGTTCCACCGCCCAGAACCAGCATTCCACTGGGATTGATCTTGGCGTTGTTGTTGGTCGTGTAGTCCAGGGCGACCGTGCCGGCGCTGAAGAGGATGTTGCCGTTGAAGCTGCTGTTGTCACCACTGAGCGTGAGGATACTGGTCCCGGGTTTCGTGAGGTTACCCGAACCCGAGAGAGCACCCGGGAGCGTGATGGCGTCGGATCGGTTGATGACCAGCGACCCCGGGCCGCTTGAGTCGATGTAGACGGGGCCGGCAAGCGTGCCCGTCGTGCCGCCGTTGCCAACCTGCACGATACCGGCCGAGATGGTAGTTAGACCGGTGTAAGTATTCGTACCCAGAAGAGTCACGGTGTTGGCACCGATCTTCGTGAGAGAACCGGTGCCGGTGATCGGCCCGGTGATCCGGAGAGTACCGCCCGCCGTGCTGAGAGTGCTGGCGCCATTGAGGGTGATGGAGCCGGTGATGCCGTTGGCGCTGAGTGGATTGGCGCCCGAGCCCCAGGTGGCGCCGTCGTTGATCACCAGGTCCATGCCGATGGCGGTGGTGGTGTTGCCGTATTCGCCCATCCACAGGGTGCCGCCGCTATTGACGGTGATCGTCTTGCCGGGGGTGTTGGGGAGGATGATGCCGCGGCCCAGGTCCAGCGTGCCCTGATTGATCACGATGTTGCCCGGATTGAGGACCGTGCCGCAGTCAATGATGCTGACATAGTTGGCGCCCGTCTTGGTCAGCGTGTTGCCATTCATGTTGAACGCAACGCCGGTGCCCGTGGTGGTGTCGTTCCGCACATCCCACCGGCCGGTGCCGCCAAAGGTGGTGTCGCCGGCCATTGTCAGCGCCAGCCAGGGGCCGCCGACAGCCTGCGCGCCGGTGTTGATGATCGCGCCGCTCGTGCCGTCGACGCCCGCGCCGGAGACGGTCACGGCAACCTTTGACAACGTCATGCCATTGACATCCAGCGTGCCGCCATTGTTGATGGTGACGGAGTTGCTGGCGGCCGTGCCGAAGGCGCCGGAGTTGAGCACTTTGACTGTACCGGTGTTGATGATCGAGCCGCCGGCATAGGTGTTGGCATTGTTGAGTACAATTGTGCCGCCGCTGCCGGCGAAGGTGACCGTTCCGGCGCCAGCGAGGGCGCCGTTGAGCTGCAGGGTGGCGCCGCTGGTGGCGTCAATGCCAGCGCCACTGGCGCCGACCGTGACGTTCCGGTTGGTGGTCGACGTATTCGGGTACGGAGGGGCGAAGCTGAGCGTGCCGCCGTTAATCACCAGGTTGGCCGCGGAACTGTCGCTGGCGCCGATGGAACTGCTGTTGCCGCCGTCGGCGAGGTACTGCACCGCCAGCACGCCACCGTTGATGGTCGTCGGCCCGGTGTAGCCGTTGTTCTGCGAGGTGATGGTGACGGTGTCGGCACCCGACTTGGTCAGGCCGGCCATGACGCCAGTCGCATTGTTCAGCGCGGCGTTCAGGGAGCCCTTTGACACTGCGAAGGAAGCGGCCGAAATGGTGCCGGCGGTGATCGATCCGTCGTTGAGCGCCAGAGCGCCGGTGAGGGTGGTGTTGCCATAGCCGCCAAAGATCGATCCGCCGCTGACCGTGAGGGAAGGGGCGGCCAGGGTGCTGTTGATGTTCAGTGTCGATGCTCCGGAGACCGAGACCTCCTTGCCGAAGGTGGCGGTGGAGAGGGTGACAATTGAGCCGCCGCCAACCGTGAGCGAGCCCGTTGCGGCGTTGAGGTCACTGTTGGCCGTGAGCGTCGAGGAACCGCCAGAGCCGCCGATGACGCTCACGTTGCCGCTGACCGTCATGGCTGAAGTTGCCGTCAGACCGGCTCCGTTGTCCAGCGCGAGATTGCCGCCGACCGTGCCGCCGCCGTAGTTCATGGTCGAGCCGGTGCCGGTAACCGTCAGGTTGCCGCCGCTATTGACCGAACTTGACGCAGTGAGGGTTGCGCCGCCGCTGACGGTGATGTCGCCGCCGATGGCGTCGTTGTAGCTGTAGGACAGGTCGAGCGTACCGCCGCTGACTGCGAGCGATCCAACGGCCGTGACGCCGGGAACCGCCAGGGTGACGGCTCCGTTGCCCGTCTTGGAAATGTTGCCCAGGGCGTTGATCGGTATGTATCCGTTGATGGTCAGGCCCTGCGTGTTGTCCCGGTTGAACTGGAGATTGCCAACCGAAACGGCCGACTGGCCCGAACCCTGCACTACGTTGACTGTGGTGGCGGTGGGGTTGACGAAGCTCACGTTGTCATTCTGGTAGAACATGTCCGGAGCGTTCACGCTGATGCCGTGGGCTGGATCACCCGAGAGGTTCTGCCAGTTTGTATCCGCCGCTGTTTTGACGCTCCAGTTGCCGGTCATGGCGCCGGTCCAGAGCAGGTTCGAGGGAGCGACGAAGGTGGACTGGAGCTCGAGCTGCCTGGCCGTCGCGTCGTTGACGATGGCGTAGGTGCTGCGCGACTGTGCAAACGCCTGATCGAGTTGCAGATTTGACAGGGAGGTCGCCGGGTTCAGGAGCGTGCCCGTATAGGTTGCCAGGACGTAGTTCCTGCTCGCATCCAGGGCTCCGTTGAGCAGATGAATGGCAACGGTGGTGGTGCCGCTGACGTTGATGTCGCCATTGACCACCAGCAGATCGTTGCCGCTGCCGGCGCTATTGGAGAGGTCGAACATCAATTTGCCGCCGGACAGGGTCAACGAGTTCCCGGCAGGTGGAGAAACCGTCAGCGTGCCGGCCGTGCCGTCGGTGCCTGGAATCAGGGCGAACGAGCTGCCGGTGCCGTTGGTCCCTCCAATCACAGTTCCGAAACCGGAGATCGGCACGCTTGGGTAGGCGGAGGAAACCGTCGAGAAATCCAAAATCGCACCTGATGCGATGGAAATGCTCTTGGCCGCGGTGAGCAACGAGTTGTTTGCTGAACTTCCCAGACACAACGTGGCGCCGCTGCTGATGGAAACGGCGCCTTGGAAGTACCCGTTGCCGTTCAGCGTCACATCGCCGCTGCTGACAACGACGGAGGGATTGACGCTTGGATATCCTGTATTGATGTTGTTGCTGACGATGATCGAACCGCTTGGCTGGAAGACGAGCGAGGCGCTGTTGGCGATGGTGACGTTGCCGTAATAGCCGTTCGTGTCGGCGCCGCCGAGAGTGCCGCCACCGTAGACGCGCAGCGTGCCCGCATTGACGTTCACGGGTCCGGTCATGGTATTGGCGCCGGCCAGGACGGTCGTCCCCGTGCCGATCTGATTGAGCGTGCCGGCGCCTGAGATGACGTTGCTGAGCGTGATGGTATCGGAGCGATCGATGGCCAGCGTGGTGTTGCTGGCGACGGAGACGTTTCCGCTGCCCAGGCCGCCCGCGGTGCCACCGTTGCCGGCCTGCAGGGTGCCCGCGCTGATGACCACCGGACCGGTCATGTTGTTGTTGCCGGTGAGAATAGCGGTGCCCGAGCCGCTCTGCAGGAGCGTGCCTGCGCCGGCGAGGTTGTTGCTCGTCGTGAAAACATCGCTGCGGTTGAGGGCCAGCGTGGCGCCGGACGACACGGAAATGTCGCCGGTGCCGATGGTACCGCTGGTGCCGCCCGAGCCGATACGGAGGGTGCCGCCGGTAACAGCGATCGGGCCGGTGACCGCGTTGGCGCTTCCGGCCAGTTCGAGAATGCCGGGGCCGGCCTGGACGAACGAGCCGGCGCCGGAGAACGCCTGCGTGACGTTCAGGAGGTTGTCCGAGCGGTTGAGGACCAGCGTGCCGGCGCTGTTCACGGTCACGGCGCCCGTGCCCGGCGTGCCGGTGGTGCCGCCGTTGCCGACCCGCAGAGTGCCCGCGTTGACGGTCGTGCCGCCGGAGTAGGTGTTGTTGCCGGTGAGCAGCATGGTGCCGGCCCCGATCTTGTTCAGAACACTGGCGGGACTTCCATTGCCATAGTCGCCGGAAGAGTTCTTCAGACCGCTGGAGACAGTCAGGTCGACATTGGCGTCGCCAGTGACATCGGCAACGTCAAAAGTCGTGGTCCCATTGAAAAGATGGTTGTTTCTGGCGGTGGTGCCCGCACTGATCGTCGAGGGGGAGGTTCCCGTCACCGAAATCGTGCCGATGAATTGATACCCTTCATAGCTGCCGGGGCCGTCCGTCGCGTTTTGGGTCAGGATGGCGCCGTTGCTGAGAGTGATGTTGCCGATGGCGTTGTAACGAGTGGACGTCAGCGTGCCGCCATTGAGGATGATCGTCTCCATTCCGGCCGCCGTCATCCCGCCGCCACCGATCACGTTGTTGATCGTCCAGGACATGGTGGCGCCGCTGTTGACAGTGATGGTTCGGGTACCGCTGTACGCACCGAGAGGGCCGTTGGCGTTGGCAGCGCCTTGGGCGGTTGCCAGAAGCGTGCCTCCGTTGACGATCACGTTGCCGGTGAAACTGTTCGCGGCGCTGAGCGTCAGGGTGCCGTTGTTGATCTTGGTGAACCCGCCGGCACCCGACATCACGCCGCTCACGGTGATGTTGTTGGCGCTGCCCGCGCTGTCAAAAGTCACATTGCCGTTGGTTCCAGTCAGCGTCGTGGCGGCGGAAATCGGCACGGCGGTGGCGGCCGCCGCGATGGTGCCGCCGCCGAGATTCACGTTGGCCGTGCCGGTGGAGCCCTTGATGATGCCGCCGCTGCCCAGATTGAGTGTGCCTCCGGTCAGCGTGTAAGTGCCGGCGCCGCCAGTATGGCCGTTCGTCGTAACCGACAACTGCATCGCGTTGAGCGCGCCGCCCGACTGGTTCACCACGCCGGTGCCATCCCACCCAATGTAGATCGGGGACCAGAGGGTGCTGAGCGTGCCGCTCGAGAGATTGTACGTGCTGGTCTCGGTGGGCCAATGGCCGACGCGGAAGAGATTGGTGTTAACGCCCGTGTAGGTCACGGTGCCTCCGGTCTGGTTGACCGTGCCGGCGTTGCTGGCCTGGTTGCCCATGAGGAAGTTGGTGCTGACCGTCAAGGCCGCGGTGTCCTTGACGTTGAGCGTGCCGCCGGCGCCGCCCGTGACTCCGCTGTCGGCGACGTTGAGGTTCGCGGTGGTGAGGCTGGAAATGCCCGACAGTTCGAGAATCCCGCCGGCGGCGGAGACGCTGGTCATGGTGTTGCCGGCGCTCGACAGGATCAGCTTGCCGGCGCCGATCTTGTCGACCGTGCCGGTGCCCGTGATGAGGTTGGACACCGTCGTGTCGTCCGACCGGTTGTAGTACAGGGTGCCGTAGTTGATCACGGGGCCGGCGCCCAATGTTCCGCTGGTGCCGCCGGCGCCGATCTTCAGCGTGCCGGCGGTGATCATGGTCGGGCCGGTATAGGTGTTGTTGCCGGAAAGGGTGATGGTGCCGGCGCCGGATTTCTCGATGCCGTAGCCACCGCTGATGGCGCCGCTGATGGTGCCGATGGCACCGCTTTCCAACGCCCCCAGCCGCGAATCGGCGGCGAGCGTGATGTTGCCGGAAATCGTCGAGCCGGTGGTGGCGTTGGCGAAGCGAATCACGCCGTAAGGCCCGCCGGATTCGGCCCAGCCATCGCCGGCAATGGTTATGTTGTTGCTGAAGGTGTCCGTCGTCGTGAGCCAGATCTGGCCGCCGGAAGTGATGTTCACCGCGCCGGTGCTGAAGGCGCCGGCGTTCTGGGGGTTGACGCGAACATTGCTGATGGTCGTGCCGCCGGTGTAGGTGTTGGCAACACCACCAGAAGCGATGGTAGCGCCGACGGTGAACTGGCGCTGGGTCGCAACCGGCGCGGAGGCGCTGTAGATGACCGAGACGGCCCCGGTGCCGTTGTCCGCGATGAGCGGGGCAATGACGGCGTTGGTGTTCGTGTTCTGTATGAAGGCCAGTTCGCCCGCGGTGTTGTCAGCGGCCCCGGCTGTCAGAGTGCCGCCCACGGGGATCGTCAGGGTGCCGGCGCCCGTCAGGAGTATGCCGCCGCCGGTCAAACGCAGGGTATTGCCGGCGCCGATACTCAGGCTGGTGGCCGCCGTATCACTCTGCACCAGGGTGTTGATGTTGGTCGTGCCCGCTGCTGCCAGGCTCACGGTGCCAGCCGCAGAACCGGTGATCTTGACATTGGTGGCGGCGCCAGCGGCGATGGTGCCGGGGCTGGCCACGGAGGTGTAGTTTGTGGTCGCGATGATGTTGCCGCCGCTGACGGTTGCCCAGTCGGTGCCGTTGACGGTGGCAAAGCCGCTGAAGAGCAGGCCGTTGGCGTCGTTTGAGTTGCCGACGACGATTCCGTTGGCGGCGCTCTGCGTTCCCGAGATCGTGAAGTCGATGGTGCTGCCAGGATTGCGGGTGATGGTGCCCAGGGTCAGCAACAGCGGATTGGCCGTGGCATTGGGCGCCATGACGATGGCCGAGCCGCCGGGATTGAGCGTTAGCCCGTTAAAGGTCTGGGTATTGGTCGCGCTGGCCTTGCCGGTGAGATTCAGTCCGCCGCCGGCCAGGACCAGCGGCGCGGTGATGTTGCCGATGATGTTCGTAGCCGGAGACGTCGCGGCTGAGAAATCGAGCTTGACAATGCCGCCTTCAATTCGGGTGG
>JBEKVL010000253.1:0-8193 GCA_049514055.1 Tepidisphaeraceae bacterium
GCTGCGGCTCACGGCGGTGGCGGCACTGCTGTTCTCGATGCTGCGGCCGGTGCTGCTGAGGTCGCGGAGCATCGAGGAGCAGGGGTCGCTGGTGATCGTGCTGGACGCGTCGATGAGCATGGGCGTGGCCGACCACGCCCTGCCGCCGGAAGGCGTGGGTAAATCGCAGGTGCTGGGACAGCTTGTGGCCATTGCTGAATCGCTCGGGCGGCTCGGTCCCGATGCACTGCCGGCGTCGATCTCGGATCTGGACGGCTCACTGCGACGGATGGAGTCGATCGCCGAGGAAATCGACCGGGCGCAACGGGAACTGGACTACGCCAAGCTCTCTGGACGCGGAGCGACCGACGCCCAGAACCGCCTGGACCGCTCCATCGCGGAACTGATTTCGCTCGCGAAGAAAGCCGAGGCGACCTCGCGCGTGATGCGATCCGCCGCGGCCGATCATTTCGGGCGATTGGCGAACTTCAGCGGCGACCGTGAGACCTGGATCCGGCGGATCCGGAAGAACCTCGAATGGGCCAGGCACGAGGTCGTCGGCCTTCAGGACCAGACTGATGAGCAGGTGTTCCAGAGCAATCCACAGGTGCGTGAGACCTGCACCGAACTGTCCCGCATGAGCCGTCTGAGGCTGGCGTGGGAACTCATTGCGGGGAAAGAGGGACTCTTGTCGCGACTGGATTCGCAGACCCCGGTGCTCCTCTACACCGTGGGCGAAGGAATACGCAGCGTGCCGCTGGCCAAAGCGTCGCCGCCCGCCGAGCCGCCCGCGACCACGGACCAGGCTCTGTCGGAAATCGGGCCGGGCCTGCGCAAGGTGTTCGCGTCCCTGGGCAAGACACCCGTGCAGGCCGTGGTACTCGTGACCGACGGCCGCCAGGTTCCGGCCATGTCCAGCGCCGCCGCACTGGCGCTGCCGCCGGGCGTGCCCGTGTTCCCGGTCTTCGCGGCCTCCGAGCACGTGGAGGACGTGGCGGTGACCAATGTCGAGATGCCGTCGGAGGTTTTCGCGGGCGAAACGCTTGTGGCCCGCATGAACGTGCGCAGCACCAACATCGAGTTTCGCCGGCTGATCGGCGACGCCGAAATTTCCGTGGACGGCCAGGCAGCGCAAACCGCGCCGCTGCGCCTGCGAGACAAGCGTATCGAGGCCGAGCTTTCCACGGTGCTCGACGTGCCCGGCGTTCACCGCATCACCCTGTCCATTCCGCAGCAGGAAGGCGAGGTTTCCGCGGCCAACAACCAGGTGGATCGGTGGGTGAAGGTTCTGCCGCAGAAGGTGAAGGTGATGCTCATCGCCGGGTCCGCCGGCTGGGACTTCCGCTACGTGCGTGACGCGCTTGCCCGGCAGCCCTGGATACGCCTCCGCGAAGCCTTGGTGGGCCCGGGGAATGCGGTGGGCATGCCGGCTGCGGAACTGGCCGACCAGAGCCTGCTCGTCCTCTTCGACGTGCCGCGGGAAGCCATGTCGGCCGGGCAATGGCAGACCATCGTCCAGGCGGTGCGCGAGCGCGGGCTGGGACTGTTGATCGTGCCCGGACTGGCCGACCTGCGGCGGCTCAGCGAAGGCGATCCACTGGCCGAACTGCTGCCGTTCCGCGCCGGGGCAAAGCCGGCCTGGCGCGTCTGGCCAGGCCAGAACCCGGCGTTTCACTTCATGCCGGCGTCCGGCCTCGAGGATGTGTCGCTGCTCCGCCTCGAGGAAGATCCCGAGGCCTCGCGGCGACGGTGGGACGACCTGCCCGGATTCTACAGATACCTCGCCATACCCGAGGTGCGGCCGGCGGCGCGCGTGCTGCTGCTGGAACGGGAATCGCGGCTGCCCCTGCTGACGGAAACGCGGGCCGGAGCGGGACGCGTCTACTATCTGGCAACCAACGAAACCTGGCGATGGCGACAGCGTGTGGGCGAGCGCGACCATGAACGGTTCTGGGTGCAGCTTGTGCGCGGCGCCATCGACAGGCCGTATGCGGCCGTATCGGGCGAACTGGCATTCGACGCCGACGCCGTGTCCGCCGAGCCGGGACAGACCGTGAACCTCCGCGCCAGATTCGAAGGGGCGTTGCGAATGAAGGAGCCACCGGCCAGGCTGGAGGTCCAGGTGCTGTCGGGCAGCCGGCGCATGGCAACAGTCTGGCTGCGCGCGGAAACCGGGGCCCCAGGCCGCTACAGCGGGACCGCGCCGGAACTGCCCCTGGGCGAGTTCGAGGTGCGGCTGCTCTCGCCGGCCATCGATGGCCGCGTGGAAGAGCTGCCGCTGCCGCTGCAAGTGGAGAGGAAATCGGAGGCGGAGATGTCGGACCTGACCGGCGACCGGGGATTCCTCCAGGGACTGGCCGACGCCAGCGGCGGCCGCGTGCTCTCGCTCGACCAGGTTCACACGCTGCCGCAACTGCTGGCGGAGGTCCGGCGGTGGCACCCGGCATATCGTGAGATAAGACTGTGGGACAGCGGATATCTCTTCGTCTTCGTGCTGTCGTGCCTGGCCGGAGAATGGGCGTTGAGAAAACAGTACGGGCTCGCGTAAGTAGGTAAGCGCGCATGCGAAGCGTGGTTCTGCCAGTCGAGGTTCAACAGTACGTGCGGCGTTTTGTCGCACGCCGGAGGACGTTGGAACTGGTGCGCGCCGGAGGAATGTCGCTGGCCGTATTCCTGGCGGTCTTCGTGATTTCTTGCCTTCTGGACCGCTGGGCCGGACTCGCGCCGGGCATCCGCCTGGCCCTGCTGCTGGGCAATGCGCTGGCCTTTGTGCTGATCCTGGTGCGGCCGCTGCGGCGGGTGTTGCACAGCCGGGTGGACTGGCTCCAGGCCGCCGGGGAAATTGAGCGGACCCAACCGGAGTTTGGCCAGAGCCTGGCCACGGCGGTGTCACAGTTGCTCGACAAGCCCGAGTACCTGGGCTCACAGGAAATGCTCGACCGGATCGTGGGGCAGGTGCAGGCGACGATCCGGCGGACCAAGCCCTCGGGCCGGCTCGGCTTCCGGCGGCTGCTCTTGCCCTGGGCCTGCGCCGCCGCGGTTCTGGGGATGATGCTGCTTCTGCAATGGCCGCCGCAACTGGGGTTCCACCTGCTTGCCGCCAGGTATTTTGAGCCGCTGTCGGGAAGCCCGGCCGTGACGACGACGCAGGTGCGCGTCGAGCCCGGCAACATCAGCCTGGTGCGGGGCCAGAGCCTGAGCGTGCATGCCCGGCTGAAGAACCTGACGCGCGGCGGCGTCGAGATCGTCACCTCGACCGACGGACGGGTCTTCAGCAGCAGCACCATGCTCCCCGTGGCATCGGACCACTACATCTTCCGCCTTGTCGATCTCGATCGCAACCTGATCTATTTCGTCCGGGCGGGCGACGCGACTTCACAGACGTTCACGGCTCGCGTCCTGCAACCGCCTGCCGTTCTGAGTTACACGGTGCGATGTGAATATCCCGCGTACACCGGACGCGCCACTGCGCTGACGACGAGCGGCGACGCAACCATCGAAGCACTGATCGGTTCCAGGGTGACGCTGACGGTGGAATCGAGCGAGCCGCTGCAATCGGCGACGGCCCTTTTCGGCAGCACGCGCCAGCCGCTCGAACTCGAGGCGGATCCCCACCGGGCGACTCTTTCGATCACCGTCAAGACGACAACGACGGCCGACCTGGAACTGGTGAGTGCCGCGTCGTTGTCAACGCGGCTGTCGTCGGCCATCACGATCCGGGCGATCCCCGACCGCCGGCCCCTGGTGCGCATGTTCGCACCGTCGGAGGATCTGCGTCTGTCGCCCCGGGCGGTCGTGCCCGTAAGCTACGTCGGCGTGGACGACTACGGTCTGGCGGTTCTGTCGCTGGTGTATCGGCTGAACGATCAGGCGCCGAAAGAGATATCACTGCCGCGTGGCGGCGACACGCGGCGGGTCGAAGGCCAGTACGACCTCGACCTCGCCGCGCTGAATGTAACCGTCGGAAACGTGGTCGCCCTGTGGATCGCGGCAACGGACGGATCCGGCCGGCGCGCCGAATCGGAACCCAAACGATACATCCTCGTCGCACCCAGGCCCATTGACGCCCTGACGCGTATGCGCGTGGGCGAGCTTCGGTCGGCGGCCGGGCTCTCGGCCGGACTGGTGCGCGAGCTGCATCGCGCCGGCGACAACCTCACACTGCTGGGCCGGGGCGTGGAAAGCGAGTCGGATCAGTACACGCAGCAACTCGACGTCGTGAGATCCCTGGCCACGGCCAATGAATCGGCCATCCTGCTCCACCAGGTGCTGCTGCGCAGCGTGTCGCACTCGCCGACTCCGCAGCACACGCTGGCCTATGCCGATCTGGTGGACCGCATGCGCCAACTCATCGTGGCCATCGACAGGCTGTCGAAGACGGACCTGCTGGCGCTCTACGATCCATCGGCCGGGCCGCAGTTCCTGGCATGCACCGAGCAGGCGTCGCAGGTGTCCGCGCTGCTGCGCGCGCTGGCCGAAGGCGAGCAGGCGGGCGTGATCGCCTCAGACCGGGCGAACCTGCGTGCCGCCGCCGCCGGCCGTTCGCGGCAGATTGAGGACGCCCTGCGCGAGGCGCAGAAGGAAATCGACCGGGCAGTGTCGCAACTGGGGCTTGCGCCCGGATCCGCGGATCTCGACGCGAAGCTCAAGGCCCGCGTCGATGCCGCGAACGCGCAGATCCGGGCCGCGAAATTCGTCCGGTTTGACGAACCGGCCCGGCAGTGGGCCGCCGCCGTCGGCTCGGGACAGACGCCGCCACCGTTGAGCGAGCGGCTGTTGTCGGCATCAGCCGCCGAAGCCGTCCGGCCCGACACCAGTCCGCAGAACGCCCGGGACCTTCAGCTCGCGGCCAGGGCGGCCATGCAGTTGGCGGCGCAGGCGGCACAAGCCGGTGTGCCGCAATCGGTGCGCGAATCGCTCAAGCAGTTGGCAGACCTGATCGCGACCCTGCAACGCGAGCATCGGCTGATGCGGGGACTGCGCACGGCCGACACGGCCGAGGCCAGGCTGATTCACGAGCGGGCCGCCGCCGCCCGCAAGACACTGGAGACCCTGACAAACCGGAGCGCGGACGTTCTGGAACAACAGAGGAACCCCGATCAGGACGACCTGGCGCTCGTGGCATCGGCGGAGATCGCCTCACACAACTACGCCACGGCGCGACGGTTGTCGCAAAGGCTCAGGCAGGCCGCCGCCGCGGACGGCCGCGGCAACACGCCCGTTGAGGACGACCTGACACGGGTGCAGGAACTGGACGATGCGGCGGTGTTGCAGGATGAACTGGCCAGGCGTGCGACGAACCCGGCGAACGCTTTGGAGACGGCCGATATCCTCCGGCGGCAGAAGCAGCTTGCCCAGGACGTCGGCCGGATCGAGGCCCAGGACGTGCGGCAGATCGACACGAACCTGTCGCCTGACGCCCGGCGGCGCGCGACCGCGGCGATGCAGCAGGCCCAGGAGGCGCTTGCCTCGATGCCGCAGGATCTGCTCAAGGTGATGGCGGCCGCTGAAAACCGGCGGCATTTCGCCGACCAGGCCGAGCGGGCCCGGAAGATGGCGGCGGAAACCACCGACCCGGCGGCGCAGGTGATCGCGGAACGTTCGCGCCAGAAAGCCGAGATCGATCTTCGCGAAGCGGACGAGGAGCTTTCGCTGGCGGCATCTCCCCTGGCAGAGGAAGCCCTGGAGGAGTTGGGCGGCAAAGTGGCGGCCTTCGAGCCCGAATCCGCCGGCGTGGTCCGCGCATTCGAGCAACAATTGGGCCCCGCCCTGCGGGCACTGCTGCCGGCCGCGCGCCAGCCTGATGCGGCCGTCGTGGAGCAGGCCGCCGACCGCGTGCGCCTGGCAATCGAGCTGGCCCAGAATGCACTGCGCCACGCACAGGGCAAGCTCATCGAGCAGGATCCGCTCTTCGCCGCACGCTACTTCGCCGACGCGGCCTCCACGGCCATCGACCAGGGCTCGACCGATCCCACCCAGCTCCGTGCCTACCAGCAAAGTGCATCGATCGCGCTCTCCCAGGCGTGGCAGGACGCCGCCCGATCGGCGATGATGCGCCGCCTGGCAATGGCACCATCGCTGCGACCGATTCTCACGACCCAACCCGCCGATCCATCGCGGATGCCCGCCGACATGCTGCCGACGCTGCGGCAGTGGACTTTCCTGCGCGAACCCGACGCCGCCTCCGGCGCGGCGACGCTCTCAGAACCCGACGCCAGCGGCTACGCCGAAGCATTGCGGCTCTACTTCCAGGCCATCAACAAGACACCTGCGAAGTAGCCCCCCCTTCCAGGGCATCACTACGTTTCCGGAGACTCCCTCATAACCACAAACCGTCATCCCGAGTGTTCTCGCCAGAGCCTGCCCCGGGCGAAGTCGAAGGGGATCTGGCCTCGGTATCCAACGCCAGATTCTTCGCGGATACGCTCGGAATGACCCTTCCCAGCCTATTCGTTGCATGCGGATCGGCCACAGACCCGTGACGACTCATAATGACAACCATCGCAACACAGCAGTTTCACAGCTTGTCCGGATTTTCCGCCACTCCTTCACACCCCCGCCGTTATGCCCCGCGCAAAGGCGGCCAGTTCCGCCATCGTGCTCACCACGTGCAGGTTGGGACGGTCGCGGACAACGAAATCCCTGACGATCCGGCCGCCCAGAACCAGCGGGATCTTCTGCTCGTTGAGTGTGCGGCTCAGGCGATCGATTTCCCCGAGCAGCTTCTCCGCATTCGGCGCCGTCGTGATCGACAGCCACACCAGGCGTGCCTTCTTCTCCGTGGCCAGTTGCCCGAGCGGCTCCACGGGCGTGTTCGGGCCAAGGTTCGCTTCGCGGAAGCCCGCGTCGGCAAGCACCGCCGCCACCATCATCGAGGGCAGAGTGGACGGATCGCCGGCCGGAGCCGCGCCGATGGCGAGCGGCGCATCGGCCGGAGGAATCAGCAGCGAGCGCAGCTGGCAGACAGCCTGGAGGCAGATGTCCATCGCCCGGTGTTCGACGAGCGTTGCGGCAAGATCGCGCGCGCCGTGATCGCCGAGTTTCGCCAGCACCGACCGCACGGGACCGTCGAAGATGCGCGAGACATGCCGGCCGGACACATAGAGGCTGAGCAGGATTCCGCGAGCGCTGACGGCATCGCCCGCCGAGAGCGCCGCGAGCAAGGCCTGGTCCTCGGCGCCGGCGATGGCGAAGTGTTCAAGGCCAAGCACCTGCGGCCGCGGGATGTCGGCCTGGATTTCGCGGAGATAGCGCAGGGCATCGTCGATGGCGATGCGGCGGTGCCCGCCTTGCGTACGGGTCATCGGGATATGCCCGGCGTCGACCCAGCGGCGGACGGATGATTCGGAGACGCCGATGGCATCGGCAAGCTCGCGCGGCGTCAGGAGCGATTTCATGGGCTCATATTACAGCTTGGGAAGAGAATCCCGCAAGGACGGCGTCCGTTCAGCGCTCACGGGGTGTGCCCAGAAATCCGGGCAAGTCGTAAACCGTTTGCATTACAACAGTTGTCATGCTGAGCGTACTCGTGAAGCATCTGGCCTTGGACTTAATAGCCAGATCCTTCGCGAGTACGCTCAGGATGACGGTTTGTGGTCAAACCGACGTTCCCGGGAAAATGGGCGCACCCGCGCTCACGGCCGGGACGTGGGCGATCGCTTCACGATCTGCATCAGGGACCAGGTCGTGCGGACGTACCGTTCGGGGCGGACGAGCCCGTTGTCGCGGCCCCGGCCGGCGGTCCGCAGCGACGACGGCCGCTCCTGCTCCGGAGGGTTGTGGACCGGGGCCGACCATCGGGCGACGGTTTTGAGTTCGTAGAGTTTCGAGTCGATGGCGCCCAGCCTCCGCGTGGCCGGGAAGCCCGAATCGAGGATGAAGACGCGCCGGCCATGCGCCAGCGCATCGGCGACGATGCTCTTCTCCCGTGCCTCCAGTGTCCTGAGGATCTCCAGCGCCCGCGTGCCGCTGCCGAGGTCCGCCAGCGGCTTGCCGAGGCGATCCTCAGTGAGTTTCTCAATGCGGTCCTTGAGCGCCTGGCGCCGGTGCGGATCGAGGGCGTCGGGGTCGTCGGGATTGCGCTGCGACATGGTCAGCTCGCGAATGATCCGGTCGCTGAACAGGCTTGCGTTGTAGAGCCGGGCCCTGGTGGTGAATTGCAGCCAGTTCATTGCCTGCATGTCGCCGGAGATGATGACCGCGTCCTCCTCCGCC
>JBEKVL010000254.1:0-8180 GCA_049514055.1 Tepidisphaeraceae bacterium
CGGTCAACTCCTGCCCGTAGCTGGGCGGGATGTCGTGCCACGTCTCGCTCGACGGCGCGGTCAGCTTGCCCTGCAAACGCCCCTGCACCCACGCTTCGGTGAGCGAGTTCTCGTTGACAAATTCCACCAGCGCCACCGCCGGCTCGTCGCGATACGCCTTGCCCGTGTACGGGTTCACATGCGTCAGCAACGCCGTGGCATATTGCTTCTGAAGCTCGATGATCCGCGCATCGAAATAAGTGACGCCCTTGGTCATCCCCAGCAGATCCGCGTCGCGGACGCCATCGCCGGCCTTGTACTTCCGGCCGACATGCAAATTCAAATCCGCATAGATCCCACGCTTTTTGAGCTCGCCAATGAAAAAGTCCATGCGGTCGAGCTGTTGCGGATCCAGGTGTTGCGTGTCATCCCCCTTGGCTTCCAGCAGCCCCGTCGGCGCCGGCCGATCCAGGAAATGAAAGCGGATGCAGTTGATGCCCACGCGCGCCAGGTTGCCTGCGATGATCGGCGCTGATTCCTTCGCGGGCAGCGCCCCCTGCATCGTCGCATTGAGCCCCCAGAACCGCATCCGCTTCCCGCCCGCCGATACGAAATGCCCATCCTTGACGGCGACGAACCCATCCTTCCCCGCCGGCGCATCCAGCAGAAACGACACATCCGCCGGCGAGTTGACATCCTTCGTCCACTCCACAACATACGCCGGCCAGCCATCGCTGCCGGCCTGCTCGGCCGCTGACGCGCGCAGCGCCACGCCCAGGAGCAGGGGGATCAGAGGAGTCAATGTTCCGACGCAAACCAATGTGCGAGCGTTCATATCCATATCTACCCGCGTTTACCCCCTGCGGTTTACACGGGGCGATTGCATGCGACCATTTCCCGGTTCGGAGTTCACGCTTTAGCGTGTCTTTCTGCATCAAGACACGCTAAAGCGTGAACTCCGAACCGACATTTGGCCAGTGTCTTGGTCACATGCAATTGCCCCGGCGGTCTACACGATCCGCATCTGTTATACTCGACCTCGCGTAACGGCCCCGGCGTGTTTGCCGTCAGATACTTATGCGAAACAGCCTCCCAGTCCCGCAGAAACGACGTCCCCGCCGACTGGGCCTGCACTGGCGTCTGTCGGCCGTCGTGCTCCAGCACCTCGCCACGCCGCTGGTGCTGCTGGTGCTGGCCGAAATCATGGGCGGCGCGGCCTTCGGGCTTCTGCTCGGCCACCGCGTCCGTGCTGTCTTTCAACTGACCCTGCTCGCCGTCGGTGCCGCCATCCTCTACCTGACCGGCCTCGGCGCCGCGGCCGACTGGCGCGAGCGCCAACGCTGGCTCCATGGCCAGTGCATCAATTGTGGCTACGACCACACGCACGGACGATCGCTGCCCGGAATGCGGGCGAAAGATTCAGTAGCTTGTCAACCATGGAAACAGGAACGCACCTTATTTCCATTCAGGCTTGAATTTGGAAATAAGCCCAATTACTATTTCACCCAATGTCCCCAAGGAATGCCGCCCATCCAGAAGCGATTCCCGGACGCTGGATTCGGGCGCTGGCCGGGTATCGGGCCTTTCACCCTGATCCACTGCCGCCCAAACTTGATTGGTCGCAATCGCTGGTACGTTCGCTCTCGGACGCCGACCGCTTGCTGGGTCGATTAGCCGGCGAAGGCCGGCGGTTGCCCAATCCGCATGTGTTGATTCGTCCGTTCATCCGCCGCGAGGCCGTCCTCTCCAGCAGGATCGAAGGTACGCAGGCGACGCTGGGTGAGTTGTTGGCCGCCGAAGCCGGCGCCGTAGTTCAGCGCAGTCCCGATGATTTGCGCGAGGTCGGCAATTATGTCGCCGCCCTCGAGCACGGCATCGAGCGGCTCAAGACACTGCCCCTTTGCCTGCGTCTGGTGCGCGAAGTGCATGAGAAGTTAATGCAGGGTGTGCGCGGCGATCACGCCACGCCGGGCGAGTTCCGCTGCTCGCAGAACTGGATCGGCCCGGCCGGATGTACGCTCAACGATGCCCACTATGTCCCGCCTCCGCCGGATGCAATGATGGATCACCTGGGAGCGTGGGAAAAATTCCTGCACGACCGCACGCTGCCGCCGCTGGCGCAGATCGCCCTGGCACACTATCAGTTCGAGGCCATCCACCCGTTTCTCGACGGCAACGGCCGGGTGGGGCGACTGCTCATCACCTTGTTCTTGATCGAACGGGAGATTCTGCCGTCGCCGCTGCTGTACCTCAGCGCCTTCTTCGAGGCGACACGCCGGGACTACTACGATGGCCTCAGCGCGGTCAGCGAACACGGCGACTGGGCCGGCTGGCTGAAGTACTTCCTTCGCGGAGTCGCCCGTCAGTCGGAGGATGCCCTGTCGCGCGCCCGGCGCATCAACGAGCAACTGGGGGCCTGGCGAAATGCCGTGGCTGGTTCGCGCGTGGCGCTGCTGGTGATCGAGTTGCTGGCGGCCAATCCCTTCCTCACCGTGCGAAACGCACAACGAGACCTCAAGACAGCGTACAACACCGCCGCGCGGGCCATTGCGGCCTTGGAGAAACTCGGCGTCGTGCGGCAGGTGGGCGAAGGAAAGCGCGACCGAGTCTACTGCGCGCAGGCAATTCTCGACATCCTGGAAGAGCCCGCCCGGTTGGTTCCGGAGGAGAAGGTCGTTTGATCCTCACACACATGCCAGCGCAATCAACGCCTCAGTCCTGCCAGGTTGCTGGCAACTCCGCGGTGATCCTCGCTCGCCAACCTCCTGGAGCGGCCGCACGACGCCGCTTTTTCATCAGCGGCACAACCAGTGTGATGCAACCACGAAGGCTGTTGGGCGCAAACCTGCTCACCACCAGTGCTCTCCCTCACACCCATGCGTAGCAATCAAGCCCCGTTGCGTCGTCGCGCCGTTGCGTGAGATCCTCGTCTCCCCATCCACAATCCATCCCCACGCAACCCACACCCCGTCAAGCCCACGCCGGCCCTCGATACACGCCCCTCGCCAATCCCTTGCAAAACCCGTAAATCCCCCCTTGACACAACCTAACACACTACGTACAATGCCCGCATGTCGGTTGTCTCGTTCAACCTCCCGCACCTCACCACAAGCCGACGCTTGTCGGTCAACCCCGCCACGACCACCCATCCCCGTCATACAAGCTCCGCATTCTGCCAATCAGTGGGACTGATCGGGACGGCTTGTGGACCCGATTTGGACCCGGTTCTTGGGCGTCATGCGACCGCCTCATGAGTCGTAATCTATTGTAATATACACACTTGCGAAAATCTCTCAGACGCGACACCACTAACAACTTTTTTATGCACATCCTGAACCCCCTCCGAACTCGTGAACCTCTGAACTCCTGAACTCTGAACGCTCCCCCGTGTACGCCCCGCCCTGCATCGATTATGATCTCCAACCTGCCGTTCAACACGAATCCCGGGTGCGTCCGCCGCAATGATCCGCGGCCGACAACGGAAAGGAACATCATGCAGAAACTCCTCAATACAATCGCCGGCCTCTCCGCCCTTCTCGCACTCATCTTCGCCACCGCGCCGGCCCGCGCCGCCGACGCCACCGCCCCACGCCCCGTCGAACTCCGCTGCGAATACCTCGTCGATCCCCTCGGTATCGACGAACTCGCCCCGCGCCTCGACTGGATCGTCGAATCCTCCCGCCGCGGCGAGAAACAGACGGCCTATCAGATCCTCGTCGCCTCGACCCTCGATGCGCTGGCCAAAGACCAGGCCGATCTCTGGGACAGCGGCAAGGTCGCCTCGGCCGACAACGCACACATCGCTTACGCCGGCAAGGCGCTGACCTCGCGCCAGGCATGCTTCTGGAAAGTCCGCGTCTGGGACCGCGATCAACAACCCGGCCCGTGGAGCAAACCCGCCCTCTGGGAAATGGGCCTGCTCAAGCCCGCCGACTGGTCCGCCAGGTGGATCGAGGCGACCGTCCCCGCCGACCCGGCCGCGACCGCCGACTCACTCGCCGGCGCCATCTGGATCTGGTTCCCCGAACCCGGCATCAATCTCCAGGCCAATGTCCCCACCTGCGACCGCTACTTTCGCTGCCACGTCAACATCCCGGCCGACGCCAAACTGGAAACAGCCCGGCTTATCGTCACCGTCGACGACAGCTTCATCGCCTCCGTCAATGGCAAGCAAGTCGGCAAGTTCAACGAGAAAGACGGCTGGAAGAAACCGCAGAAATACGACATCACGAACGTGCTTCAAACCGGCGACAACGTCGTCGCCATAAAGGCCCACAACGACGCCTCGGCCGCTGGCCTGTGCGCCAAGATCGCGTGCAAGTGGGCCGGCAAGGCCCCGCGCATCACCGTCAGCGACAAGCAGTGGAAAGTCTCCGACAAACCGGCCGATGGCTGGGATGCCGCCGCCTTCGATGACGCCGCGTGGAAGCCCGCCAAGGAAATCGTCCCCTTCGGCCAGGGCATCTGGGGCAGCGTCGCCGGCCAGAACGCGGCCGCCCCCGTCCCCTGTCTCCGCAAGAACGTCAAACTCGCCGACAAACCCATCGCCAAGGCCCGCATGTACGCCACCGCCCTGGGCCTCTACGAACTGAGCCTCAATGGCAAGCGTATTGGCGATTACATCCTCGCCCCCGAATGGACCGACTACCGCAAACGTAGCCGCTACCAGGTCTACGATGTGACAACCATGCTCAAGCCCGGCGACAACGCCATCGGCGGCCTCATTGCCAACGGCTGGTATTCCGGCCACATCGGCAACGGCGGCTTTCAGTTCTACGGCAAAGTCCCCGCCCTCTTCGCCCAACTCGAAGTCACCTACGCCGATGGCGCCACCGACCGCATCGTCACCGACGACACCTGGCGCATGCACGCCGGGCCGATCCTCTCCACCGACTTCATGCTCGGCGAATCCTACGATGCCGGCAAGGAAATCCCCAACTGGAACATGCCCGGTTTTGATGACTCCGCCTGGACCGCCGTCACCGTCCGCGAAGAAGCGCCCCGTCCGCTCGAAGCCCAGGTCACCCAGCCCGTCCGCCAGGTCGACGTCGTCAAGCCCAGGAGCGTGAAAGAGCCGCAGCCCGGCCGCTACACCTTCGACATGGGCCAGAACATGGTCGGCGTCGTCCGCATCAACGTCTCCGCCCCGGCCGGCACCAGACTCACCATCCGCCACGCCGAAATGCTCAACCCCGACGGCACCATCTACACCGTCAACCTCCGCAGCGCTGTGTCCATCGACACCTACATCTGCAAAGGCGGCGGCGAAACCTGGCAGCCCACGTTCACCTTCCACGGCTTCCGCTATGTCGAAATCACCGGCCTGCCCGCCAAGCCCGACACCGACATGCTTACCGGCATCGTCATCGGCTCCGACATCCCCCACAACGGATCCTTCGCCTGCTCCGATCCGCGCATCAACCAGCTCGTCTCCAACATCTGGTGGGGCCAGCGCGGCAACTACCTCAGCATTCCCACCGACTGCCCGCAGCGCGACGAGCGCCTCGGCTGGATGGGCGACGCCCAGGTCTTCATCCGCACCGCCACCCACAATGCCGACGTCGCCGCCTTCTTCACCAAGTGGCTCGTCGACGTCGACGACGGCCAGACGCCGGAGGGTTCCTTCGCCGACGTCAACCCCAACACCATGGGCGCCAACAGCGTCCCCGCGTGGGGCGATGCCGGCGTCATCTGCCCCTGGACCATCTACCAGGTCTATGGCGACAAGCGCATCCTCCAGCGCCACCTCCCGGCCATGACCAGGTGGGTCGAGTACCTCAAGGCCAACAGCACCGGCCTCATCCGCGACAAGAAGCGCGGCAACGACTACGGCGACTGGCTCTCCATCGGCGCCAACACGCCCAAGGAACTCATCGGCACCGCCTATTTCGCCTATTCGACCAACCTCGTTGCTAGGTCGTACAAAGCCGTCGGCAACGCCGCACAGGCGGCCAAGTACGAGCAACTCTTCAACGACATCAAGGCCGCATTCAACAAGAAGTACGTGAAGGAAGATGGCCGGATCGCCGGCAACACCCAGTGCGTCTACACTATGGCGCTGAAGTTCGACCTCCTGCCCGACGATCTGCGTGCCAGGGCCGCGGAGTATCTGGAAGAGGACATCAAGGCCAAAGGATGGCACCTTTCGACAGGTTTTGTAGGTGTAAGTTATCTGTTGCCCGTGCTCACCAGATCCGGCAAGGCCGACACGGCCTTCAAGTTGCTGATGCAGGATACCTTCCCGTCGTGGCTCTTCTCCGTGAAACACGGCGCGACCACCATCTGGGAGCGCTGGGATGGCTGGACGCCCGAGAAGGGTTTCCAGGATCCCGGCATGAACTCGTTCAACCACTACTCCCTCGGCTCCTGCGGCGAGTGGCTCTACGACACCGTTGCTGGCATCGCCCTCGACCCGGAGCAGCCCGGCTACAGCCACATCATCATCCGCCCCCTGACCGGCGGCGGCCTGACCCAGGCCAGCGCCACCCTGCGCTCGATCCGTGGCCGCATCACCAGCGGCTGGAAGCTGACCAACGGCGACCTCACGCTGGATGTGACCATCCCCGTCAACGCCACCGCCACCGTCTGCATTCCCGTGATGGACGAGAAATCCGTCACCGAATCCGGCAAGCCCGTCATGTCGGCCGACGGCGTGAAGTTCGTGCGCGTAGAGAACGGCGCCGCCATCTTCGAAGTCGGCTCCGGCACGTACAAATTCGAGGCCAAGTAGGGTGGGCACCGCCCACCGACACGGTTCGACTCATGGATGGATATCCTGTGCCGAAGAAACGACAATGACCTTCGATGGAAATATTGCTGAAGTCCGCCGATCACAGTTATGCGATATTCTTGCATTACTTGAGCGTCAAGAGGGAATTGTGCCCACATATATGGTTGTGGCCTTCATGCAGAACATGTTCGCTATCGGCGGTCCTGACCAATTTTCATTTGTGGGCCAGGACGCACACGGTCTTTTTGTCGGCGAAATTGCGAGGGTCTTTGTGCCTCGGTGGATATTCTTCGGACGAGAGTCTTGGGATGGTCTGTCGGTGTCTCGTCTTGGTAATCACGACAGGTTCACAGATGCGGCCAAAGTCTTGCTCGCCGCAGAGTTATCTTCCGGAGTTGAGCGCTCCGCGGATAGGAATATGGTGGATGATGGGAGCAGCGGCATCTGTTGTTGGGCTGGTAGTCATTGGAGGAGTTGCGATCCGTGCGGCATGTACATAGACGAGACCGGGCATCAAGATAGGGTTATGCGTTCAGTGGGTTGTCTCGGTGCAATCCCGCGCGCTCGGAAACTGGGCCGATGCTGATGTGGTCCATGCTGCCCGTGCTTCATGCGGACTCCGGCAGGTCACAGGTACACCGAGGCTTTATTTTCCTTTGCTCCCGCTGGTACGCAGGCAGTACAATCTCGCGTATGAATATCGTTACACGAGATCCCGAGATTCTCGGCGGCTTGCCGTGCTTCCGCGGCACGCGCGTGCCGCTGCAGAACCTGTTCGACTACCTCGAACACAATCGCTCGATCGACGAGTTCATCGAGGACTTCCCGACTGTCGCCCGTGAACACGTGGTGGCGGCGCTCGAGTGGACTCGTCCGCAGCTTATAGCAACGGCGGGCATATGAAGATTTATCTTGACTCTGGTACGGCTGCGTCGATATGGTAGTGTCATTGTGGTTCATCGGAGTTCAAGAATGTTGCATTAAAGAGAGTGGGGCACAGTGGACGCCAGTGATCACGAGAGGCAGGCTGCCTTGTTTGAACGCGAACTAGACACATACACTCACCATCTTCCCGAACTGCTTCAGCACGAAGGGAAGTTCGCCGTCATCCACGATCGCGAGGTTGCCGGATTATACGACAGCTACGAGGATGCCGTCGCGTTTGGATACGACCAATTTGGCCTCGACGATTTTCTCGTCAAGCAGATCCAAGCGGTCGAGCAGGTACAGTTCATCACACGCGCCGTGCTCCCATGCCCCACCTGACACTCCAATTGTCTTCAGAAGGTCCGGTCGTGGAAATGTCTCTCGGCGTCAGTTCGCTTCGCGAGCGGGCACTGAGGAAGGCATCGAAGACAGTCCCGTCTCGTGTTCTCATTCGGGCGCTGGTCGATACAGGGGCATCGTGCTCGTGTGTTGATGAGTCGGTGTTGCGACGGTTGCAGGTCGTGCCACGCGGTACGGAGCCGAT
>JBEKVL010000255.1:0-11650 GCA_049514055.1 Tepidisphaeraceae bacterium
AGGTGCCGAAGTCGGCGTAGGAGCGGGGAAAGGTGATCTCGGAAACGTCACTGAAGGAACGATGGCCGCCGGCGAGGTCCAGGCCGTCGGGCTGCGTGCGGGCGGCCGGGCCGTCGGAGGTCTTCCACTCATCCTGGCAGGCGAGCCATTCCGGGCGGGAGTGGGCGGCGCGCATTTCCTCCTGATAGACGGCCAGCGGGCGAGTCATGCCGACATCCTTGGCACGCTGGGCGAAATGGTGCATGTAGTAGGCCCAGTCCGACTCGTTGTGGGTTTTCGGCGGGTTGTGTCTGGCCACATAATCGGCCAGCCAGGCCTCGTCGAACTTGCCGCCGCGGCGTACGTCGAGGATCTTCTCGACGATCGTCCAGTCGTCGGCGTAGGGGCCTTGCGAGGCGCACTGGATGCCGCCCCAGGGCACGACCGCGAGGCCGCCGGGTGCGTGCGGGAGCCGGGTTCGCCAGTTGGCGGGCATGGGCTTGGTGGGCGAGGCTTGCAGGCCGAAGACGATCTCGCGCGGCTGCGATAGCGTGACCGGAGTGTTGATCAGATACACACGCAGCGTCAGGCGATCGCGATCGCGGCGGAGTTCGTGGGTTGGCGTCCTGCTGTGAGCTTTGGCCGTGAACCAGCCGCGGTCGTTTTCGGCAAAGAACGCCAGCCCGCGTTCGGCCGAGCCGAGCCAGATGTAGGGCACGAAGTCGTTGCGCCATTTCTCGGCGCGGGCGGCCTTGGAGCCGTCCCAGACGGCGCCTTCACCGGCGGGCGCGGCGCCTGAGTAGTTGTGCCGCAGACCGTCGGCGATGGCATGCATCAGCGGGCTCTCGGCGTTGCGCAGCGGGATGTCGATCCAGAGCCGGCGCACCTCAGCCGGGGCTGCGCCTGGCAAGAGCGTCATCGTCACCTTCATGCAGCCGTCGACTTCAATGGCGGAGCGTGTGGTGATCTTCAGGACGTCGGACTCGGCGGCCGATTCGTACATCGCCTGTGTCGGCCGGCTGGATACAAAGCGACCGGTAGCGCTCTTCCACGCCCCGGCGCCGGCGGCCGTCTCGAAGCAAATGGCCATCGGTTCGGCAAGCAGTCCGCGGCCAAGCGATTCGACCTGATTCCACAAGCCGAATCCGTTCATCGTCATCCGCCGCGAGACGACCGACACGGTTTGCTCCTGCGTCTGCACCGGCTCGAAGGGCGAAAAGACCCCGTCGGTTATCCCGAGCGTGTTGTTCTCCCACGGGAAGCGGCGGCTGTAGAACGCGAATTCGCTGCCGGCGATGCTGCGGCCATCGCGCAACTTCACCGACACGCCGAGCGACAGTTTGCCGTCGGGCAGGTCCGGCAGGTCGAGTTCGCCGGCCGGCGGCTCGGCCCAGGGGCGTGCCCAGGTCTTGAGGCTCTTGCCGTCCGGGGCATGAAGGTCGAAGGTCGTCTCCGCGAAATCGGCCGATGGCATTCGCGGTGACAGTTGGTAGAAGATCGTCTTGCGGCTGGGCAGATATTCACCCGCGATGTCCACGGATGGTAATCGCACATCCGCCGTCAGCCTGGACGGATCGCGATACCGCCAGCAGGCGTTGGCGGCCTCCTGCGGAAGGAGGGCTTTGTTGTAGATGCGGATCTCATCGAACAGGCCGATGGTTTCGCTCGGGTTGAAGACGAAGCGGTCGGCGGTGCGCCGGCCATTGTTGAGCAGCGGCCGGCCGTAGGTGTGGCCGGCGAGGGTGCCGTCGAGATAGATGCGGATGTCCGGGCCGTGCCAGGTGAAGAGCAGGTGATACCACCGCGCGGGGTGGAACTCGGTTGGGGCGTGGACGAAGTGCAGGCCCAGTTCCGGATCACCGAAGTAGAGCGTGGGCTCGTGCGTGGAACCGTTGAGGAGGTAGAAGTTGAACGGCTCACCGATGAAGGTGCGGTTTCTGTCGGACAGGCTGTTGACTCCCTGTGGACGCATCCAGAATTCGAGACTGCCTTCGCCGGCGTCGAAGAGTTTGGGCGCGGTGATGGAGATGCGCCCGGCAAACGCGCGGCCGCGTATGCCGGGGGCGAAATCGCCGGGGCCCAGTTCGACTTTCGCGCCGGCGCTGCCGGTTATTTCCGGCCCGCCGTCGAGCGGCACGATGGCCACGGGCGCGTGCTCCGGCACGAAATGGGGCGGGCCGGACGGCACCGGCCGGGCGGCCCGCGGGTCGGTCCAGCCGGTGTCCTCCGGCGCCCAGAACTTCTGGATGTTCGCGTGTACGCGCACCTGGTCGATATCGCCGGTGATGCCTGCGTCGCCCGTGCCGTTGTTGCCGATGTAAACCGGCTGCGGTTTGGACTCCTTCTCTCCCTGCACCGTCAGCCCCTCGCCCCAGTTGATCGGCACGTCGGCGATCTCGTGGCCATCCACGTACAGCCGTCGCGCCGGCCCGCACACGCCGGCCACATGCACCCAGCGGTCCAGCGGCACCGCGCCCGGTTTACTGCTGGTGCGAGTCCGTTTGCCGTAGAACATGTTGATTGTGTCCAGGTGCAGGGCGCCTTGCGAATCGACCAGAAGAGCGAAGCCCTTGCTGACATCGACGGCCGGGCTGTAGGCGGGATTCCGGTCGACGGCAGCCGGGCGATAGACGATGCAGCCTTCCCGCGCCGGATACCTGGCGAGTTTGACCCACGCCTCGATGCAGACCTGCCCGCCGTCGAAGACGGCCCGCATGTCGCAGCGCAGACCGCTCTTGCCGTCGAGTCGCAGCCCGCCGCCAAACCGACCCTGGGTGATCCACTGAGGCTGGCCGATGGGCGAGACTTTCTCCACGCCCGCATTCCCGGTCAGCGGCTCGCGATCGAACTGCATCAGGCAATAGACCGCGTCATCGCCGGTGGCCTTGTATTCGGACCAGAAGGCCACATCGGTGGCCATAGCGGTTGCGGTGGTCAGAAATCCGCACAGGAATATGAGAATCGGAATTCTGGGCATCATGCGTACCATACTCCGCAACTGTCTACCGGAAGGCGGACGGGTTGTGGATGGACGGTTATCTTCTCACGCAGAGACCAGATACGCCAAGTCCGGGTCCATCGCGAGTTTCTCGCGACTTCGTGGATTCCAGCCATCACCACGGCCGACGGCGGCGCTCATTGCCTTCGCTTCGATCCGAACCGGTTGCCCGTCGCCGAGGCCGTGCAGAGGACGCTGCGACAGGCATTGCAACTCTCCGATGAACCCGGCCGCCCGGTCCTGCGGCCAGCCGGTGCCATCCGCGTTCATGAATGAGGCCGCGTCAGTGCGGGCACGCTCACAATCGTGGTTGTGCATTTCTCCCCCTCACCAAATCCGCTTGATCGGGTAGGCGTCCAGCAGCGAATCCCCACCCACCAGCGGGACATTCTCAGCCAAAGACTGAGCGATCAGCAGGCGGTCGAAGGGGTCTTTGTGGCGGAATGGCAGGCTACAAGTCCTCCAGCGGGACGTCAAAGTCCGGGGTGATCCAGTGCTTCGTGTCCTTGGCCGAACCCGGCTGGCATGGCCAACTTCCACGAGGTGGCCGAGTAACCACGGCCAGCGGCTCGCCGTGCGCCGTTTCTGCATTTCTTGACCAACGGCCCACCGATCATCCCTGTTTCGGTATCCTCATTGTATCCTTGTCTTCAAATAGTCCGAAGTGCGAGTCCCGGAAAGAGTAGTATCTGCCCTTCGAGCCCAACAACGACTTGGAGCGTTCGCTGGTCAAAGCCACGACTGACGCGGCGCATCGCCCATAATTCTACCGTGGTTTTGTCGGTGCAGAAGTCTTCGTGATACAGCACGGCCCGATACCGTCGGGAGTCGAACATCGAGACATCAGCAAGGGTGAAGAGCTTCAACTGAGAACTTGGGAGCGCGATGGCCGCACCGTCATTCCCATCTTCTCGTCGTTGCCCCGCCTGCAGGCGTTCATCAAAGAATAAAAGTCCGTGCAATCGGATTTTGCAGGTGCCTTTGCAGTCGATTCCCTGTACACTGCGCGTCCGGATTAGCGCCCGCCCACCGCGGAGGCCATCCGGATCCGGCCTGCCGCCCCACCGCGAATCTGACCGGCGAACACCCCAAGGAAGGCAGCGTCTGCGAATGAAACTGCAGGAAGCGAAATCCGTGCTTTGCCCCGCCAATCCGATTCGTCATCCGCGCATCATCCAGGGTGGGATGGGCGTGGGTGTCTCCGGCTGGGCGCTGGCGCGCGCGGTTTCGCGGGCGGGCCAACTCGGCGTGGTTTCCGGAACAGCGCTGGCGATCATCATGGCCCGGCGGTTGCAGTTGGGTGACCTCGACGGCGAGATGCGCCGGGCGCTGGAACATTTTCCCGTCGCCGGCATCGCCGGGCGCATTATCGACAGATACTACATCCCCGACGGCAAGGCCGAAGACCGGCCTTTCAAGGCGATGCCCTTCCCAGCCATCCGCCTCTGTCCGGAACTGCTGGAACTGACGGTCGCCAGCAATTTTGCCGAGGTGTTCCTGGCCAAGGACGGACACACCGGCATGGTCGGAGTGAACTATCTGGAGAAACTGCAGATCCCCACGCTGGCCAGCCTCTTCGGGGCCATGCTCGCGGGTGTGGACTACGTGCTCATCGGCGCCGGGGTGCCCCGCTCGATTCCCGGCGCCCTCGACCGTTTTGCCGGCGGTCAGGCCGCCCAACTCAGGGTTGACATATCCGACCTGCCGGCGGACGAGGAAGTCCTCTCGACGTTCGATCCGGCCGAGTTCTGCGGCGGCCATGCACCGACGCTGACGCGGCCGCGGTTTCTGGCGATCATTTCCTCGGCAACGCTGGCCACGGCGCTGGCGCGCAAATCCAACGGGCGGGTCGACGGGTTCATCATCGAGGGCAGCACGGCCGGGGGCCACAATGCCCCGCCCCGCGGCCCGGCGCAGTTCAACGCGCGCGGCGAGCCTCGCTACGGGCCGCTCGACGCGCCCGATCTCGAGCGGATCGCCGCGCTGGGTTTGCCTTTCTGGCTGGCCGGTTCGTATGCCGATCCCGGGACGCTGGAGGCGGCCGAGCGATTGGGCGCGACGGGAATACAGGTGGGCACGGCATTCGCGTTCTGCGAGGAATCGGGAATCGCGGTGGACCTGAAGCAGCGGGTCATGGATCGGGCGTGCGCAGGGACCGTCGATGTCCTGACCGACCCGGCGGCCTCGCCGACGGGGTTTCCCTTCAAAGTCGTACAGATGGAGGCCACGCTCTCCGAGGCCGCGGTATACGAGTCGCGTACCCGGCAGTGCGATATCGGGTATCTGCGGTCGGCCTACCGCAAGACGGACGGTTCGACAGGCCATCGCTGCGCGGCCGAGCCCGTGGACCAGTACGTCCGCAAGGGAGGCAAACTCGAGAATACCTGCGGGCGCAAGTGCCTGTGCAACGGGCTGCTGGCCACGATCGGGCTCGGGCAGCTTCGGGCCGATGGCGAACTGGAGCCGGCCATCCTTACTGCGGGTGATGATGTCGCGCGTCTGGGACGATTCCTCCATCCCGGCGGCCGCTACACCGCCGCGGAGGTGGTCCGCTATCTCCTGTCGAAAGTGCCGGTGGATGGCAAGGACGCACGGGACGAGTTCATGCCGCATCGATCATCCGCCGCACCGCTGGCACACAGCACACCGCGCCGGCCGGCCGCGCTGGCGCGTCTCGTGGAGTGATGGCTTTGCCCTGTCGGGGTTTTGCAGGTGGGGCACCACGGTTCGTCAGTTGATTGCACAAGGCTCGTCGCCGTCGGCGGCGAACTGACTCTGTCGGGCGACGAGCATCTCGGCGGAACGGCGGTCGCAGAAGCGGGCATGACGCAGCACGCGGTCCACGACCAGAACATGGGTGGCACGCTGACCACTGCCGCCGACGTTCAGGCCGCAGAGGGCGGCGGCGGGGAGAACGTAGTCGATGAACGCCCGCCAGCCTCCGAAGCCGAAGCCGTAGGATTGCCCATCGTGCCAGACGACTTCTTCGCCGCGCGGCTCGTAGCAGAAGAAGACGAATCGACGTTGGCCGATATATCCGAGCGAGCGGTCCAGCGCCGACAGCTTCCGCCCCACCGCGCTCGCCGTTGCGGGCGAATTCGTGGCGGGGACAGGATCCACGATGGAATCCAACGCCGATTCCAAACTGAGCGTCGTCATGGGTATCTCCGACCAAAGCCGGTCGGACGCCAGCAATCGCCGCGCCTGCCGGAATGGGCCATGGCAGTGGCAGGGACGAGAACCACACGCCGGCGGTGTGTCAGGCTGGCTCGCGGCGGAGGCGGGTGATGGCACACGCTGACTCGCTCGATTGACACGTTGCCGGAATGTTAATCAGTTCTGAATTTGTGCCAGGATGATCGCGCTGTTTGTAGGCAGGATTCCGAGGCGCACCTGTCGAATGCCACTCGCGTCCCGGTATCACCTCCCGAATGGGGATCGCCCCACCTCGAAAGTTCCTCCGAAAGAAAATCGACAGATATCTGCTCCAGGCAGCACGGCCCGCAACTTTACGATTCCCGCGTCTGTGACGTTGGTGCCAACCAGGTAAAGCCCCCTAAGCTCTTTAAGCTCCTTGAGGTGAACCAGGCCGGCGTCGGTGACCTTAGTACGTCGCAAGTGAAGTTTCTGAACCTGTTTGAGTTCCATGAGGTGAACTGAATCAGCATCAGTTGTGCCCGGCGAGCACACCACGTCCCTGGCCCGATCCAGAACCCATCCCGCCGATCCGAAATGGTTCTTGAGCTCTTGCCCGCCAAGAGGCTCGACCTTATCCACCAGTGCCCTCATCTTTGCCACCGCCTGCTCGTTCTTCCAACCCCAGTACAACCAACCCCAGCACATGGCCAGCAAGAGCAGCAGCGCGCACAGCAGCAGCCCGGCCCACTGTGCCAACCGCCAAAGCAGCCCGCACGGCGGGCGAGCCCGGAACGTCTTGCGATCCGCCGGATCAAATCCCCGCCCGCACTCCGGACAGCGGTACGTTCCTACCTGGCCTCGCAGGTCATACCCACACTTGTGACAATAGATTCCGCTGACCGTGTCGCTGTCCTCGCTTGCCATATTGCTGATTGTCGCTTCCGGCAACCCAGTCCACAAGCACCGGCGATGTTCAGCCTCCCCTCGTGTGCCCTCCGGCATGGTGGGCGGATCGCTCCACCTACCGGCCTGTTCGGACGGAATCAGAAACGATTCTTGCGAATTCCAGATTTCCAGAAAATGGCAGGCGAGCCAGCCTGGAAAGAAAAGAACCCCAGGCGGTTAGGCCCGGGGCTCTTGGGGTTGGAATTGGGGGTGTCCGGCGTCAACGGTACATCTTCCACACTCCGCTCCCACATTCTGGACATACCTCGCGAGAGGCCCGGAGGTCATATCCGCAGTTCAGGCACAGACCCCGCTTACGCCGCTGTCGCCGAGTCCAGGGTTTGCGTAATTGCACGGCCGGAAATACGATTAGCAACAGGAATACAGCCCAGTGTGGAACAATGATGCCAATATACTGCCACGAATGCCCGCAATGACTACCGCTATTCGAGTACGTGCTGAATCCTCCCGTGCTCCACCGGAGGCGAGGCTCTACCCCAGCTCCTCGTTTTAAGCCATCCGCTGTCATCGTGGTTGCTATCATGCCATATGACGTCCTAGTCCCGGGTGCGACCATGTTTGGTACCATATCCAATTCTGACGCTTCAAACGCCAGCGTTGGTTTTGGCGAACTGCCGAAAGTAGTTCCTCGTGAGTATAACTCAGGTAATTCGATCACATTTCTATGGCACTCTGTGGTTAGCCAGAATAATCCACCTTTCCAAGATCCGACGACATTTCGACAATCGCAGATTGCGGCTGGCGGCGGACAAGGCTTATTCCAGCAGTTTTCGACCTCATCACATACCCAGAAGCTGCGCACACCAAGCAGTGCTACTCCAAGGGCCATAATACTGAATGCCCAGGCAAAGACGTTGCACATTCGATCGGTTGCTGTTCTCATAATGCCCTAACCTGACGCAGTGAGACAACCGTCGTCACGACGGTTCAAACGTAGTTGATCGTACCGCCGAACGAAGCAATCGCAAGTGGATGTCCTTGCGACTACTTCGATGTCATGATATCGTCTTTGTCGGCACGACTGACATGCCGATACATCAGGGACCGACATGCACCCCCCAAGAATGTGCTTGAACTGGGGTCCCGTTGAGGTACTGTTGTAGCCATTTTGACCACACTTTCGGCGTATACCAAAGCGCGATATTGTAATCTCCTTCTGCCGCGTATTGATGGCTAACGGTCTTGGGCCACTGCAGGCTAAAGGACGATGGGATCACACTGGTATGATTGTCACCCCAGTCAACAGTGACGTAACTGACATTGTCCGGATCTGGGACCGTTGCACACATCGCCGCATCCAGTTGGAAAGTGCAGGTGATGGAGGTGTCGGGAATAGCTGTAATTGCATTGTGCTGTAATATCGGCTTGATGACAATCTCATCATCATACAATGTCGGAAATACGACATGTTGCGTCCAGATAAGTCCTTTTGACGGGGATGATATCAGGAAATCGATCCCGGCGGTCCCTTGTAACGAAGTTTGCGGCTCGGATAACACTAATGGGGTTGATGGGAAAGTTATGTAGGCGGACTGGGTCGCCGTGGAGCTGAAATACCTATACTTCAATACTGCATCACTGCCGTAAATCGACGACATGATGTCTCGTTGGAAACTGTCACAACTGGACGTTTGCTCGAACATAGAGTCATTGTAATTCCACAACCGTTGTGACACGAAGACGGTTGCCCAGTTGATCACTGGACCTCCGACAGGCTCAGTGTACGTCGCGCTTGTTAGATCGGGTGGTACAACCACAACTGAGCTACCATCCGGGAAAGTGATGGTATTGGGGTAGGATAACCAGTCAATTGGGGCAACTATTGTCGCGACATCTGCGGGCTTGGGCCAACCAATTCCACAGACTTTGCATTGCATGAATGGTGCTGGAACTATGGCGTACACCACTCCTTGCCCCCATCCAGCTTCCTCGGGTGTGAGTGTGTCAGTAAATGATGTGGCCCCTGCCTCGGTAATACCCGCAACGGTGGCAGTGTGAAGATCAAACTTCGCAGTCTGACCCTTCAGGATGTAATAGGCGATGTCGTCGGTACCGGATTGTGACCAAGTAATCTGCGTGGTGATGCCGTCAATTCTTGTTGCACTGGTAACGACCGGGGCCTCGTACATCTGCGGTATCGTCCCATTTGAGGTATGCGTGTTCGACCCCGAATCCGTCGTCGTTACCACAATCCCGGTTGTCGGATACGACGTGTACGTATGCGTGTACCCTTCAAGCGTCCCAGACCAGTCCGTGGTCGTAGTGGTGGAGTCGCCCCAGTCAATGGTAACCGAGGTCGGCGTGGTGCCGCCGGCATAGGTCGTCACGTTGAGGTGGAAGGGAGTGCCCAGCAGCGTCGGGTAGTCCTGGGCGGGGGCGGCGACAGAAATAAAGGACGTGGGCTCGGTGATGGAGACATCGCCCATGCCGACAAAATGAGATCGGCTGACGTCAAATACGCTTGTTGTGGTCGCGAACACCACGATGCAATGGGTTCCGGTCTCTGTGTACACATGATTCAGGGTGCAATTGGCCAGGGTGGCGACGTCGGCGGCGGTCACCACGGAGCGGGAATTGTCCCCCCAGTAGACGGTCCAGGAATGCAGGGTGTCATCGCCTTCCGTGTACGCAAGGGGTAGCTGGAAGGTGGACAAGGCGGTGGTGCCGGTGAAACTGACCGTCTTGCTTGGGGCCTGGCTGTTGATCTCAAAACCTGGTGGTACGCTTGCCGGACTGTACTGCAAGCCCAGGATCGTCACATCATCGTCATCCACGATCCCGTTGTAGTTGAAGTCGCCGTCGTACCAGTGCATCGGGCCGCTGACGGTGGGGTTGTACGACGGATTGTATTTCAGACCGACCACCGTGATATCATCATCATCCACGATGCCGTCCATGGTTACATCAGCGGTCGTCGTGGTAAATACGAACTTCGTGGAACCGCCAAGACCATACCTGGCAATGAACGCATCACTCGGTTGGATGAGCATGTTGGCCATGTCACCGTAGCCGAGTGACGTGGGGGACACAGCATTGGTGGCGGCGACCGTCGAGTCGGTAATTCCAGTGGTGCCTGTCCAATCCTGGTTGGTTCCAAACCCGGAGGTAAGGTAGCCGTGCAGGGTGGCACTGCTGGTCGATTCGGTCAACAGGGCACATCCGTGGAGGTCCAGCAATCCCGACGTGCCGATGGAGAGCGTCCCGATATTGAGAATGTACTCAAAGGACGTGACATGGGACACCGTGGCATCGTCAATGGTCAAGCTCTTGATGATCTCATTGCCGGTGAAGTCCAGGTGGGCACCCGAGTCGGCGAGGACATCGACATTGGAGCCGGCGGCGACATGGATCGCCGCGTAGTCCGCCGTCACGTTGACGTCGCCGCTCTCACACCCGATGAAGTTGAGGGCGTAATCACCGAGCCACGCTGGAACTGTGCCGGTGATGTTGGTGGTCACGTTGGCCGTGCTGCCATTCCCATTCACTCCGATCGTGTTCACGTCGTTGATTGTGATGGTGGGGTAGTTGAGCGACGACCCGCCGCTGATGACCACGGAAGTTCCATCGCCCCCCGCAGTGAGAGCCTGTGAATAAATTGATTTTGACCCTTGATATTCGCCTAAAAACGCGGTTTTTCGGGTCGTTTTTCCAATTCTTTCACAAACTCTGAGTTCACCATCGGCCGAGGTGGCCGGGGTGCTATACGTGAGTGACCGGAGATTGCTGAAGGCGAGGTTGCTCACGGAGTCAAACGTGACCGTGTTCTGGCTGGTAGTGATCGAGCCGGAATATTCCGTGGTGTCGTCTGATGCCAGGGTCGAACCGATATCGGCTCGGCCGATGACCGAGAGGGTGTCACTTCCGCCGTTTCCAGAGAAGTGAAGGGTGCCCGTTGGCAGCGGGGTGCCGTTCGTGTAGTCCAAGGTCAGGGTGTCGGCCGACGAAGTGCCGTTGACCGTGAAGGCGGTTACATCGGCCCGGGTCCAGCTCCCGATTTCCGTTCCCGTGGAGTCGGAGCCGTTGTAGGCGACCACATTGCAGCCTTCCAGAGTGACGTAGATGGCGTTGCCAATTTCCGGCGTGTCGCCTCCCATGTTCAGGGTGACGGCGGAGAGCATCTGACGAGATTCAAGGCTCTCCATGGAGCGAAGTTGCCCGCGAATCCGCGATGTTATGAAACGGCACGCCTTCGAGAGCTTATTCATGATTTCTACCTCATAAGATAATCAAATATTTCCTACACTGTAATCATATGGCAATAGCAACTTCAAGAGAATTCCTGGAATTCATTGCGGAAAAGTAATAAGTTGCAAATGGTGGGTTTGCGGCAAGTCCGCCGCCAGCAGTCCCTTGGGGACATGCCCATGGAGGTTGGCAATGGAGCATCGGAAGCTGTCGGCACAACGGATATCGTCGGCTACAGGCAGGCCAGCATCGCGGCCACGGACACGACCACCCCGACGATCAAGGCGGCCAGGCCGACCTTGCGCCGGCCGGGCAGGGACATCCACAGCAGCAGCCCGGTGATCGACCCGAAGGCCAGGATGATGGCCGAAACGTCAATGAACA
>JBEKVL010000256.1:0-8176 GCA_049514055.1 Tepidisphaeraceae bacterium
GTCGGGGCCAAGTTGTCCACGAGCCGGCGTCACCATGATCCGAGGAATACCGGAAACTGCGCGCGAGCGCAAGTTAAATCTACGTGACAATACAATGTATAACCCGTTTCGGACAGTATTGGCGGGCAACGCATCCTGCTTCGCTTCGGCGCGGTCGACTGGCTGGCCAAGGTCTATGTCAACGGCACCGCCGTCGGCGAGCATCGCGGCGGATATTCCGCATTCGCGCTGGACATCACCGGCGCCCTCAAGGATGGCGACAACGAACTGGTCGTGCAGGTGACCGACGAGATTCGCTCCGGCCTTCAGGCCGCCGGCAAGCAGTCGCATGGCAAGTCTGAAGGTTGCGTCTACACCCGCACCACCGGCATCTGGCAGACGGTCTATCTCGAAGCCGCCGGTGACACCTACCTCAACGATTTCGTCGTCAACCCCGACCTCAACACCGGCCGGGTGCTTTTCAACGGCAACATGGCCGGCGCGAACAAGGGTGTCACCGTTCGCGTTCGTGCTTATGCCGATGACCAGGTCGTCGGCGAAGACACCGTGCCGGCCAACTGGCGCTCCACGCCCGCCATGCTGAAACTCTCCAAAGTCGTCGCCTGGGAGCCCGGCAAGCCCTACCTCTATGACCTGCTCATCGAGACCCTCAAGGACGGCAAGGTCATCGACACCGTTCGCGGCTACTTCGGTTTCCGCAAGATCGCCATCGAAGGCAACCGTTTCCTCATCAACGACAAGCTCGTCTTCCAACGCCTGATTCTCGACCAGGGTTTCTACCCCGACGGAATCTACACAGCGCCCACTGATGCTGACTTGAAGAAGGATATCGAGCTTTCACTGGCCGCCGGTTTCGACGGCGCCCGTTTACACCAGAAAGTCTTCGAGCCCCGCCTGCTCTACTGGGCCGACAAACTCGGCTACATCGTCTGGGGCGAATACCCAAGCTGGGGCGTCAACATCGACCATCCCGAAGCCGTCCGCTGGATCATCAACGAATGGCGCGAGGTCCTCATCCGCGACCGCAACCACCCGGCCATCGTCGGCTGGTGTCTGCTCAACGAAACCGGCAAGGAGGAATACGTCGCCCGGCTTGAGACCCTTCTGGCCACCACCTGGCAGATGGACCCCACCCGGCCGCTGCTCGACTCCAGCGGCTACACCCACTACAACCCCAACACCGATGTCTTTGACGCACACGACTACGACCAGAATCCCGAGTCGTTCAAAGCCCGCTACGCCATGTTCGGCCTGACCGGCCAGAATCCCTGGCACAACAATCCCGGCGACCCGCGATCCAAATACCGCGGCCAGCCGTTCTTTGTCAGCGAATACGGCGGCATCAGCCTCAAGACCGAGCGCGCCACCGGCGAAGGCTGGTGCTACAACGGCGCCGGCCTTTCTCAGCAGGATTTCCTCGCCCGCTACAAGGGCCTGACCGATGCCCAACTCGACAACCGCAACCTCTTCGGTTTCTGCTACACGCAACTCACGGATGTCGAACAGGAACAGAACGGCGTCTATTTCTACGATCGCAAACCCAAGTACGATCCCGCTCTCCTGAAGGCCATCAACGCCCGTCCCGCGGCCTACGAGACTCAAGGCCCCATCGTTCGCCACATCGTCTGGAAGCCGATCCTCCCCACCTCGCAGGAAACCGCCCAGAACTGGCGCTACACCACCAATAAACCCGCGGACAACTGGTTCGCGGCGAAATTCGACGACACCGGCTGGACACAGGCCAAGGGCGGCTTCGGCACCAAAGGCACGCCGGGCGCGGTGATCGGTACTGTCTGGGACAGCAGCGACATCTGGATGCGCCGCACGTTCCGCGTCGAACAGGCCGACATCTCCCTGGCCGCTCTCCGGCTGCACCACGATGAAGACGTCGAGGTGTACCTGAACGGCAGGAAGATTGTCGAACTCGTGGGCTTCGTCACCGACTACCAGTTGATCCTCAATGCCGCCTTGGCCAAAGCGCTGGTCGCTGGCGAGAACATCATCGCCGTTCACTGCCTGAACAAAGTCGGGGGTCAATTCGTGGACGTGGGCATTGACGCGGGAGTTGAGTCGAAGGCCGGCAAATGACACGTCCAGAAAGCCCGCAGCCGAATAGCGCGATGCGCGGCACATCGAGCCCCGTAGGGGCGATACAGTTTCTGTCGCCCCCTACGGGGTTCATGGCACGCCGACGCCAGATTCCCCATGGTTTACACCATGGCTAACATGTTTCACCCCTGTACGGGGCTGAATGAGACCGTCGCGTGTTGCCCGGACGCAACATGGCCGCCCACTTCGCGTTGCATCCACGCAACATGCCGCTTATTCGTGACAGTCTCAACGTGGTTTCCCATGCTGCTACCGGCGTATCGCCTCTCTGCCGATCTCTGGCATCCTCTTTGTCTGACAGGACTTTCAGCCGCCACGCCTCGTCGCTTGCGGGCGGCCGAACCGAGAGGGTCCAATGCGTCCGACACTGCTGGTCGCGGGAATCGTTCTGATGGCAGGGTGTGCCTCACGGCCGACCGAACGGGCGGCGGTTCGCCCTGCCTATGTCGATAACCCCTCCTCCGCACTGGTGTTCGATCCGCCAGTGATGCAGGGTCGCCCGGCCGTGTTCCTCGCGCGCGACGACCGCCAGCCGGGTGCATTTGTCGGGTTTGAGGACCTCTCCACCACCTCGTTCTTCATCCAGACGGACGACCGGCCGGGGGACTTCAACGAAAACTGGATGTACCGCCGCGCCATGACCATTCGGTCGGGCCTCTCATATCGGTAACCACATTCCCGGCGGCAACTTAGCCACGAAAAAGTTGTCCAACTTGCCATTTAATGCTTGACTGCGGGGCGATCCTGCGGCAATAATATTGTCATAAGTTTGGGTGTCTGCAAGTCTTAGTTAATTTCTCCGAGGACTGCCATGGCCACGATTACCAAGAAAGAACTTATTGACCGCATCGCGGATTCATCGCGCCAGCGTCGGGTGATGGTCAAGAAGGTCGTCCAGCAGTTCCTCGACGAGGTCGTCGACGAGCTCGGTCGCGGCAACCGCTTGGAGTTCCGCGACTTCGGTGTGTTCGAGACCAAGCTGCGCAAGGCCCGCCGGGCGCAGAATCCCAAGACCCTTCAGCCCGTCGAGGTGCCGGAGAAGCGCACCGTGAAGTTCAAGATCGGCCGGATGATGAAACAGAAGCTGGCCGCCATCACCGGCGGGGTCATCGAGGACGAGGCCCACGATGTCGCCGACATGCCCGAGGGTCCGGATGACGATCCCGATACCGATGCTGCGCCCGCACAGACGCCGCACAAGCGTTGATTATCGGATGAACAACCCATCGCTCGATGATCTGCTCCGCGAGGAACTCGCGCGACGAGCCTCGGGCCATTTACTGCGCGCTCGGCCGGTGGTGGAGTCCGTCCAGGGGGCTCGTGTACGCATCGACGGACGTGAATACATCAACTTCGCCTCGAACGACTATCTGGGTCTGAGTCGGCATCCGCGCGTGATCGATGCGGCGAGAGACGCCGCCGCGCGGTTTGGAGCGGGAGCGGCGGCCTCGCCGCTCATTACCGGATACACGCCCGCCCATGCGGCCGCCGAGCGGGCGATGGCCGACTGGAAATGCACGGAGTCGGCCGTGCTTCTGCCGAGCGGCTACCAGACATCGCAGGCGGTTGTGCAGACGCTGGCCGGCGTCGCCGGGAGGCATGAGCCGGGCGTGCGGTTCCTGCTGGACAGGCTGGCGCATGCGTCGCTCGTGGATGCGGTGCAGGCCGGCGGTCGTTCGTATCGGCTCTTTCCGCACAACCAGCTCGGGAAACTTTCGCGTCTGCTGGCCGAAGCGCCGACGGGGCAGTTACAGGTCGTGGTGACCGAGTCGGTCTACAGCATGGACGGCGATGCGGCGCCGTTGAAGGAACTGGCGCAACTCCGCGAGCAGTACGGTTTTGTCTGGCTGCTGGACGAAGCGCACGGGTCCGGTGTTTATGGCGATGCGGGGCGGGGGTTGGCCCACGAGCAGGGGGTGGCCGGCGCGGTGGATATTCACATGGCCACGCTCTCCAAGGCGCTGGGCGTGGCCGGTGGCGCGGTCTGTGCGTCGCGGCGGTTCTGCGACGCGGTCGTGAACTGGGGCCGGGCGTACATCTACTCGACAGCCGTCGCGCCCACGGTCGCCGGCGCGATCCCGGTTGCCATCGCGGTCCTGCGCGACGAGCCGCAACGCCAGCAGCGCGTTAGGCGGCTGGCGATGAATGTCCGGCGGGAACTGTCGCGGATGGGCATCCGCGTCCCCGTTGGCGATTCACCGATCACCCCCATCGTTCTCGGCAGCGAATCCGCGGCCATCGCTGCCGCCGACGAACTCAAAGCCAAGGGCCTTTGGGTGCAGCCCATCCGCCCCCCGACCGTCCCGCCCGGGACCAGCCGTCTGCGGCTGACACTGAGTTGCGAGCATGGCGATGAGGACATCACGCGGCTGCTGGCCGCGATGGGCGACGTCTGGCCTCGGCTCGGTCTTCACGCTTGAGCGTGCCTTCAGGTGGGAAAGCCCGCAGGACACGCTAAGGGTGAACTCCGAAGGGCCTGCAGCCGCGATCGTTGATCGCGGTTTCACGCCGCGATGACCCATCGCGGCTACAGACGTCGTCACACAATCGCCAAAGTTCGTGGTCACGCCCCCACGGCATTCTGGTCTGTCGCGTCACTTTGTTTCACCGCCCGCCGAGTGTATCTTGGACACCGTTCGGCGCGAGCACCGTTATTCCTCGCGCGCAGGCATTGCGGTGCATGCGTCGTCAGCGCGGCCCCAAGGAGCATCTGCATGCGATATAACCGTGTCATGGTGATGGCGGCCTGTTCTATCGTCGCCACCTTTCTCGCGCTTGCCACGCCCGCCGCCGATTGGCCGCAATGGTGCGGGACCGATGGCAAGAACATGATCTCACTGGAGAAGAACCTGCCCGATTCGTTCGAACCGGGCGAGCGTCGCGAGGATGGCACCATGGACCCGGCCACCGGCAGGAACATGCGCTGGGGCATCAAGTTCTGCAATGCCGCCTACTCCACGCCCACGGTCGCCGGCGGCAGGATCTTCGTTGGCGGGCGCGATCCCGACGCCGGCGTCTTCGCCTGCTTCGACGCCGCCACCGGCAAGCGCCTCTGGCAGTGGCGGGCGGCGCCGCGTGTGTTCCCCAGGACGATTGACGGCTTCCTGCTCGGCATCCACGAGATTCCCGCGAAGATGGGCGTGTGCTCCTCGGCCGCCGTTGACGGAGACCGCGTCTACTTCGTCAGCAATCGCTTCGATGTCGTCTGTCTCGACGCCAACGGACAGGATGGCCAGGCCCGCGTCGTCTGGCTGCTGGACACCTACGAGAAACTCGGCGTGTTTCCGTGCGACGCGGCCAACGGCTCGCCGGTGATCGACGGCGATCTGCTCTATGTCCAGACTTCCAACGGCGTCGACCGCAACGGCTTCATCAACCCCTACAAGGAAAAGGACCGCAAATTCCCTTCGCCCAACGCACCGAACCTCATCGTGCTGGACAAGAAGACCGGCCGGCTCGTCGCCACGGACGACACGCGCATCGCCGAGCGCATGCTGCACGGCCAATGGTCCTCGCCATCGCTGGGCAAGGTGGGCGGCCGCAAGCTGGTTTTCTACGCCGGCGGCGATGGCCGGATGTATGCCTTCGAGGCTCTGACCTCCATGCCGGATCAACCGGTGAAACTCAAGACGGTCTGGTCGTACGACTGCATTCCGCCGGAATACAAGGAGCTTGGCCAGCTCGACTGGATCACCCGCTACAGCCTGGGCGACAAGCGTGTGAAGGGCACGCTGAACAAGAACGACGGCACGTACGTGGGCATGAGCGAGATGATCGGCACGCCGGTGTTTGTCAACAATCGTGTATACATCGCCATCGGTCGTGATCCCGAGCACGGCCGGGGCCGCGGCGCCATGCACTGCATCGACGCCACCGGCAGCGGCGACATCACCACGACAGGGAAAGTGTGGACCTGCCAGGGCATCGAGCGATCGCTCTGCACGGCGTCGGTGGCCGACGGCCTGGTCTACATCAGCGACGTGGCCGGCCAGTTGTATTGCCTGGACGCCGACACGGGCGAATGCTACTGGAAGCACCCGACGCACTGTGAAGTCTGGGGGTCAACACTCGTGGCCGACGGCAAAGTCTACATGCCCACCTCGCGCGGGCTCTGGATCTTCGCGGCCGGCAGGGAATTGAAAGCACTCGGGCGTATCAGCATCGGCAACGTTCTTTCGTCGCCCGTCGTGGCCAACGGCACGATGTATATCACGAATACGGCCGGGTGGCTGTGGGCGGTTGGGAAGACGAAGTGAATGACGAAATTCGAAACTCGAATGACGAATGAATGAGCAAGCTCGAATGCAGGAATTGGCACGGAGCGCGGAACACCTTTTTTTCCTTAATTCGTGATTCGAATTTCGAGTTTCGTCATTGGCCTCCTTTTATCTTCTGCCTTTTTCCTTGGCCACGCTGACTGCTTCCGCCAGCGACACCGATCCCTCGTAGAGCGAGCGGCCGACAATGACGCCCCACACGGGCAGCGTGGTCAGACGCCGGATGTGCTCGATGTTGCCGACGCCGCCGGAGGCGATCACGGGAACCCGGCCGGCACGGGCGAGGCGCTCGGTCTGCTCGAAATTCGGCCCGGTCATCATGCCGTCCTTGGCGACGTCGGTGTACAACAGGGCTGCGATGGGCCAGTCGGAGACGTCCTTGGCGACATCGACCGCCGGGCGGCCGGAGGATTCGGTCCAGCCCTTGGTGGCGATAACGCCCTCCTTGGCATCCACGGCCAGGATGATGCGGTGGTGAAAATGGGGCTGGTAGACGAGTTGCTGGAACCAGGCCCAGTCTTCCATGGCCTTGGTGCCGATGACCACGCGCTGCGTCCCGGCATCCAGGAGCCGCTGGATATCCTCGGCCGTCCGCACGCCGCCGCCGACTTCGACGGACATGCCGGTGGATTGGATGATCCGGGCGATGAGTTCCGTCTGCACCGGCCGGCCTTCCTTGGCGCCGTCGAGGTCGACGATGTGCATCCAGGTGGCCCCGGCCTCGTAGAACGAGCGGGCGGTTTCGATGGGATCGACGTCGTAGTTCAACTGCTGCGAATAATCGCCCTGCTTGAGCCGGACGACCTTGCCGTGGCGGAGATCGATGCTGGGGATGATGACGAGGGACACACATACTCCTATGACTCGACATGGCCGGACAACTGCGTACTCAGTGTAGGGTCCGCTTCAGCGGACGCGGCCGGCCATGTGCGGGCGGTAATTTAACACGAAGGCACGAAGACGCGAACTGGGTCGGTCATACCGTATAATCGGCACGGTTCGAATCCGCCCCCAACTGCACGCGACAGATCGCCTTGGCAACCGCTGAGGCCATCGGTGTTTACAGGGCGGTTCAACCGGGCGACAATCACCTATCAGGTGCAAATGCACGAAGGTTGCGGACGGCGTCCACAGCCCGGGACAGCCGATTAGCGCTGATGTTATGCCGATCCACAATAGACGTGATGCCGCGACGATCAAAGCACCACGGGATCTTGTTCACCTATGGGATTACGGCTGGCTTAACTGCGACGAAGTGGTTATTCCGCCATGCAACAGCGTCTCGGAAGTAATTTCCGCCTACGTCCGCAGCGATAGCTTCGGGACATCTTTTGTCGGCCCGCTGCCCGATCCGATGCCGGAGTTGCACGGTCCATTTTGGCGTAAAGGTGTTGCAGAGGACGACTTCCAGTTGATTAGCACCAGTCAGTTCGCCATGGAACTTCGTGCCATACGCCAGCATGAAGACTTCGGATCACCCGTAGACGACACCCAATGGCAGGCTGTTGAGTACGTCACTTCCAAACTCGAACAACACAGCAAGTGGCTCATCGCCTTGCGGCTGACCGAGAAACATCGCGAGAAGTTTCACGATTGGGGTTTCGTCCTTTGGCTCTTCCGCGAGTTTCTGTTCGCCAACCCCAACTCCGACCGTCTTTCGAGATGCGTTTTTGGGCGTGGTTCAACTGCGGCAGACTCAAGGTTACACTTCTCGCGGCGACAATGCGGTCGTTTTCGTTTGTAACTGCCGCACAACACAGGAGATACAGCTTCGCGGTCGTGATCTCTGG
>JBEKVL010000257.1:0-8143 GCA_049514055.1 Tepidisphaeraceae bacterium
GAGCGGGGCGATGATTCGGCAATCATGCGCCGGGAGCACGAGACATGGGCGGCCCAACACGCGGACGCGCTGACGCCGAAGCAACCTGAACACGAGAACGATCGCTCTCCCGAACGTCGGCTGCGAATTGCATATCTGTCGGCCGACTTCCGCGAGCACTCCGTTGCCCGGTTTCTGGGACCGCTCCTGGTCGAGCATGACAGCAATGGCTTTGAGGTCGTCTGCTATTCCGATGTAGCCCAGCCCGACGCTGTCACGGCACGGCTCAGGCGGGCGGTGGATCGCTGGGTCGACGTGGGATCCAAAAGTGACGAAGAACTGGCAGGCATCATCCGGCGGGACCGGATTGACGTGCTGGTTGACCCGACCGGCCACATGGGCGGGAGCCGGATCCTGGTTTTTGCCCGGAAACCTGCGCCGCTCCAGATCGCCTTCCCGGGTTACCCGGGAACCTGCGGGCTCAAAGCCATGGATTATCTGATTACGGATGAATACCAGGATCCGCCGGGCCTGACGGATGGCCACTATTGCGAGCGGCCGCTCTATATGAATCCATCGTCGCGGTGCTACTGGGTCGAGGATGAGTCGCCGGAGGTGGGGCCGCCGCCGCTTCTGGTCAATGGATATCCAACTTTCGCCAGCGTCAGCCGCCCGTTGAAAGTAACTCGCCGGATGGTCGGACTCTGGTGCGACAGCATGCGGCGAGTGCCTGACTCCCGCCTGCTGTTCCTGACCGACACCCGCGACCCGAGCGAGGCGTGCATCGAACATCGCGGCTGGTTTGAGGAAGAGGGGATCGATTCGCGAAGGATTCGCTTCGTTGCCGGCGGAGGACGCCCGGATTATCTGCGTCTTTTCAATCAGATTGACGTGAACCTCGATGCGTTCCCGTACCACGGCTGTACGCGAACATGCGATGCCCTGTGGATGGGTGTGCCCACGGTGGTCCTGGCCGGCCCGACGTATATATCGCGTGTTGGCGTCAGCATTCTGTCGCAGGTTGGAATGCAGGAGTTCATCACAAACAGCGATGCGCGCTACGTTGAGTTGGCGGTCGGGGCCGCAACGAACATCGATCGGATCATCGAATTGCGGCGAACGCTTCGCGAACGCACACGACAGTCGCCCTTGATGGACGCAGTTGGCACGGCGCGTTCCTTCGAGCGAGCCATTCGCGGGGCCTGGCGGCACTGGTGCGCGGGCGGGTGAGTGCCCGTATCCATCTTTCTGGCGCCAGTCACGTCCGATAATCCCTTGTTTCATCGGCTGTTAGTTGTTAACAATGGCTGGACTCGCGGTAGAATACGCAGGTTCTAAGGTGGTCTCTCAAGTGCGTCGGGACGAGCACCGATGGTTATCTAGGAAAGATGGATAAGATCGTGGAAGATCATCGACTCGTCTTTCCCAACGAACTCGCCGGTTCGCAATGAAGGGTGAGATATGAAGAGCGTATTTACCACCGGTGAAGCCGCCGAGATCTGCAAGGTTTCGCAACAGACCATCATCCGTTGTTTCGATGGCGGCCGGTTGAAGGGCTTTCGAGTGCCGGGCAGCCGTTTCCGTCGTATTCCACGCGAAGCGCTCCTCCAGTTCATGAAGGAAAACGGCATTCCCGTTGACGCTCTGGACAGCGGCCGGCGCAGGATACTGGTGGTGGATGACGATCCCGAAATCATCGAGCTGTTTGTCGATGTGCTCGAGCGGGACGGCCGGTTTGAGATCAAGACGGCCATGTCCGGCTATGATGCCGGCATACAGACGCAGGAGTTCAATCCCGACCTGATTATCCTCGACTACATGCTGCCGGACATCAATGGCAATGTGGTGTGCAAGACATTGCGCCAGAACCCGAACTTCCAGCACATCAAGATCATCATCGTGTCCGGCGTGGTCAACCAGGACGAGATCAACGACCTCCTCAAGTCCGGCGCCGACGAGTTCGCCAAGAAACCATTCAATATCGAGAAGCTCATCGAACGGATTGCCGAGCTGCTCGAAATTGAAGCGGGAGTGTGAGCACCGTGTCAGACCTGAAGGAAAAGCGCATCGAGTTGATCCTGCAGCAGCTCCAGCAACTGCCGACCCTGCCATCGGTTGCGGTCAAGGTGCTGGAATTGACTGGCCGCGACGAGTCGTCCGCGCGCGAGGTGATCAACCTCATCAAGGGCGATCCCTCGCTCACCACCAAGGTTCTCAAGCTGGCTCGCCGGGCCGACCTCGGTGTACGCGGCGAGGTCGTCACCGTCGACCGGGCCGTGGTCCTGCTCGGTTTCGAGGCCGTCCGCTCGGCCGTTCTGGCCCTGTCGGCCTACGCCATCTTTCCGCCCGATCCGTCCGCCCCGCCCGGCCGCTTCGACCGCACGGAATTCTGGAAACACTCGATCGCCGTGGCCTGTGCCGCCGAGCTGCTGGCCGAGTCGGTCTCGGGCATTGATCCGGCCGAGGCCTTCGTCTGCGGCCTGCTCCACGACATCGGCAAGATCGCCCTGGACACGATTCTTCCCAGGAGTTACGAGCGTGTCATCGAGGCCGCCGACCTGCTCCGCGGGAATGTCGCCGACGTCGAGCGCACGGTGATCGGCCTGGACCACATGGTGGTCGGCAAGCGCCTGGCCGAACGTTGGCAACTTCCCGCGTCCGTCCGCGACTCCATCTGGCTGCACGGGCAGAATCCCGAGTCGCTCCCGGCCGGCGTGCTCTCCGGGCGCATGGTCAACCTCATCACCCTGGCCGACAACCTCGTGCGCGAACAGCACATCGGCCACAGCGCGAATTATACATTCCACGTTGTCCGCCCGGCGTTGCAGCAGGCGACGGGGGTGAGCGATGCGGCCATCGAGGCGGCGCGCGGCAGCCTGATCAAGCGCATCGAGGAGCGCGCCGACGCCCTGGGCCTGGGCCATGCCACCACGGGCGAGATCTATCTCTCGGCGTTGTCGCAGGCCAACCAGGAACTGGGGCGGATCGGCGAACAACTGGCCGCCCGCAACCGCAAACTGGCCAGCCGGGCCAGGTATTTCGAGGCCCTGTCGCGTTTCCAGGGCGAGCTGCGTCCGGATGCGCCGTCGTCGCTGGTGCTGCAGGCGGTCGGGCAGACCGCACAAAGCGTCATTGGAATGGCACCACTCATTGTCTTCTCGACGCGCCCGGCCCAGGGCTACGCTGAATTTCTCATGGTGCGCGCCAGCGGCGAGGTTGCCGAGACGAGCGTGGTCGATTGCCCCGCGCGGCTGGCCCGGCCGATGGCCGGTGAGGGTCCGGTGCTCCCCGCCGGCGACCATCTGGAGTGGCTTATGTCCCGCGTGTCGCCGCTGCTCTGCGGCGAAGAGCGGTTCTGGATCGCGCTCGAAGCCGAGGGCATCTGCGTGGGGGGGATCGTCTGGGGCGCCGCCGCGGGCGAAGCGCAGCGGCTGGGTCCGCACGCGCCGGAACTGGCGGCCCTGGCCGCCGGCTGGAGCCTGGCCCTGCGCACGAGCCAGTTCCGCGAGGAAGCGCATACGCTGGCCGAGCAGCTTGCCGAAGCCAACCGGCGGCTTCAGGGCGCCCAGGCCGAACTGGTCCGGACGCGTTCGGTCGCCGCGGTCGGCGAACTGGCCGCCGGGGCGGCCCACGAGATGAACAACCCGCTGGCGGTGATATCCGGACGTGCGCAGCTCCTGGCCGATTCGCTGGAGGAACCCAAGCTCAAGCAGTCGGCGCAGCTCATATTCGACCAGTCGCACCGCCTGTCGCAGATCATCACCGACCTCATGGAGTTCGCCAAGCCCGCGCCGCCGGTCCCCGCGCAGGTCGTGGTGGCCGATCTTATCGACCGGGCGGTCCGGGAGGCCAGGAGCCGGGATTCGGGCTACAAACGCAAGATCGAACTCACCATGGACGAGGTGCCGCCGGTGCTGGCGGACCAGGAACAAACCCGTATGGCGCTGGTGGAAGTTCTTCACAACGCCCTGCAAGCAACCGATGAAGTGGGTGGAAAGATCGTCATCTGCGCGGCGTACGATGTGTTCTCGACCAGGGTGGCGCTGAGCGTGACGGACAACGGCTGCGGCATGGACGGTGAAGTCCTGCGGCGGGCCTTTGATCCGTTCTTCAGCGGCCTGCCCGCGGGGCGCCGGCGCGGGATGGGACTTGCCAAGGCACTCCGCTGGATCGAAGCCGGCGGCGGAACGATACGACTGGAAAGCAAGCCCGAAGAAGGCACGCGAGCGATCATTGTGTTGCCGGCTGCGCCCAGGGCTGATGTTGGCGAGCCGGCCAGGGCCCGCAAGGCCGCGCAGAGCTGAGACGCTCGCGCCGGCCGGGAGAGTGGAGAGGTGCTATGTCTGCCGTGAAAGACCAGAAGCAATCTCGGGACTGCGCCCAGATCCTGTTCGTGGATGACGAGCCCGGCATGATCGAGCTTGTCCGCGACAGTTTCGGCGGCGAGCTCGACATGCAGGTACACGTCGCCTGCAGCGCCGGCGAGGCGCGGAACCTGATCCGGGATCGGAAGGTGGACCTGCTGGTGACGGACCTGCTGCTGCCGGACGGCAACGGCATGTCCCTCGTGCGCGATCTGCAGCGGCTGCAGCCGCAGGCCGGCGCCATGATCGTGAGCGGGGTCAACTCCGCCGACGGCGCCGTCAGCGCCTTTCGCGGGGGGGCCATGGACTACGTCGCCAAGCCTTTTTCCCGAACCGAGCTCGTCGAGCGCATTCGCGCGGCCATGCGCCGCCAGCGGACGATCGTGCATCGGGACCTGCGCCTGCGCAAGCTCAAGGACGCGGTGCGTCGGCTGAACGCCGCCCGCAAGACGGTCAGCAAGAAGGTGGATCTGCTCTGCAACGACCTCGTCGGCGCCTACACCCAGGTGTCGCGCCAGATGGACGGCGTGCGCTTGCAGGAAAGCTACAAACAGTTCATCTCGGGCTGCCAGACGCTCGAACAGCTTCTGTGCCATTCCATGGACTGGCTGCTGCGACAGGTCGGCTACTGCAACATCGGCATCTGGCTGACCACCGCCGACCAGGAACTGCAGCTCGGCGCATACATGAAATACACGGTTGCCGCCGAGAATGATTTCATCGAGGACCTCCAGAAGAACCTGCTGAAGCTGGCCGTCCGCCGGGGTTTCCTGCGCCTGCGCGAGCCGGAGACCAAGGCCCACCTCGGCCCGGTCGAGGCCAGGCACCTGGCCTCGCAGGATGTGATCGCGACGACCTCCACCTACCTCGGCGAAACACTCGGCGTGCTGCTGCTCTTCCGCGACCGGCAGGCGCCGTTCAGCGATGACGATCTGGCGGCCCTGCGCGTCTTCTCGCCGCTGTTCGCCCTGGCGCTGGCCCGGGCCGTGCGCGGGGCCAACGTGGGCGGCCGCGACGAGGAAACCGACCTGCTCGGCGAGGGCGGCGGGCTCGACGAAGGCGATGGGAAGAAGAGCGGGCGCGAGGACCCGTCCGAGTGGTGGAAGCGCGGCGAGTCGCCGCCGTTCTGAGTTTTTTCAATCCGGCAATTTCTTGCTTGCCCGAAGTGAAAAGCGCCGATATAGTTCAGCAGTACGAGTGATCTGCAGTGTACGAGATTGGAGCAGATTATTTGGCTAAACCGATAAGCAACCCATGGGGTTCGCCGCGTTTCGGCCGCACGCCTGCAGTTGCCACCCGTCATGCGGGATGAGCCAGACGGGAAGCGAAAGAAACGCAGCAACCGGGAGAAACCTCCCGGCCGGTAGAACACCCACCTTCTAAATGGGTTTGGCTAAACGCGCTCCACACGGCACTGGCGGACATTTGTATTCTGGAGCTCGCGGACGCTCGCGTCCACGAGCTTTTTTATGCGCGGGGGTGAACAGTACGACGAATAAGCAGCCGCGAAAACACGAAGGCGCGAAGAGATCCGAATTCATCTGCTTTGTGTCTTTCTTCGCGCCCTCGCGTTTTCGCGGTTGATTCATTGGCAGAGCAGCGATCCCGTGAAAGAAACGGTGCCCCGACACCGTTTCACTCGCCTGAAACAAGCTTCGTCCCGGTAGTTGTTCCCCATCGAACAAGTTGAACGCCCCGCAAAAGACCTGTCGCAGGCAAATAGTCAATTGCGGAGAAATACGATGATAACACATCGAATTCACATGCGGATGCTCGCGATCGTTTTGGTTGCCTTACTCCTTTCCGCCGCCGGCTCCAAGAGCTACGGCGCCGACCCTTACGGCGTATCCCCGCCGAGCGGCAAGCAATGGACCGTGACGTTCGAGGATGACTTCACGAAGGACCGTTCGATCGATAAGAACAAGTGGAACGGCGGCGCCGGCGGCACCGATTGAGGCACCCTGGACTTTCATGGAAAGCCGGGCGGCACCGCCATGTTCGCCGAAACCAACGACCCGGGTGGACAGCACTACGACGGCTGCACTCTCAGTCGCACGAATGGTCTGGAGATGCGGTCGCCGGGTGCTCCCAGCGCCGCGCTGCAAACCGGCGGCACGACCGCGAAGAACGCCAAGTTTATTCAGAAGTTTGGTTACTGGGAGGCCCGCTTCAAGGTTCCGCACAACACCCATGGCGAGGGTAGCCCACGACGTAAGTCGTGGGAAAACAAGGCGAAAGAAATCGTCAGCCCCGTAGGGGCGACAGAATTTGTGCCGCCCCTACGGGGCTTCGGATGACTACGCATTGACACCCATGGCTTACGCCCTGGGCTAAGCTCTTTCGCCCCCCCACGGGGCTGAATTCGGCCGATCCGCGAGGTCTGCATTATCACGCCATCTCATCCCACGCAGCGCATGCTCTGGCTTCCCGTCTCCGCCGGCATCGTCACCGTCCGCGACAGTTCCTGCTCGACCCACGCGCGGGCCTGCCGCATCCTGGGATAGCGTATCTCGCGATAGCCGCTGACCTCGTCCACGCACGACAGCACCTTGACGGCACGTTCGTAGCCCGCGTCGGTGGAAAGATCCACGCGGTTGAGGAGGGCCAGATACCAGTCGCGGAAGGCCTGGTCGCGCGTGTGCCAGCCGGGCAGATTGCGCAGGAACTTGAGCCGGCGGACAATGTTGAGCATCCAGTCGCTGGTCCTGATTTTGAGGCGGAACCGCCACTTGCCCAGGTTGAACTCGGGCTGGGTGTGGTGGCGGTAGACGATCCTGTCGCCGTTGGCCGCGTCCACGCCGTACTTGGCGATGTCGCGCTGCTTCTTCTCATATCGTGTCAGCAGATAGGAAACATACACCTCATCCTTGATGAGGGTCACCTTGGCCAGGTTCCAGATGGCCGCCCGCGTGGCGGCATAGCCATGGGCGGGCGAGTCCTTGCGATAGACGGATTTGACCAGGTGAAGATATTTGCGGGACAGCTTGTCGTTCTCGTACTGGAAGATATCGTAGATGCGGAGAGCCAGGTCGTACTTCACGTCGGGTGCAAGTCCGGGCATCATCCGCATGGCCGTCTTGACGATGCGTTCGTAGGCGATGGCCAGTTTCGGGCCGAACATGCGGGTCCTGCGGATGATCTTGCTCTTGTTGGTCAGGAGTTGTTCCCAGGTGCGCGGTTCCGGGCGCGCGGGCAGCGCGCGCGGCTCCAGCGCCAGCTTGCGTCCGATGTTGAAGGCCTTGAGGTTCCGGCGGTGCTCGCGGCGGATCGTGTCCCTGATGGCCCAGGCGATGGAGTGCGCCGACACGGGGATCAACCCGAGCTGGTAGGCCACGCCGAGCATCATGATGTTGACGAACTGCTTGCTGCCGAGGCGCTGTTCGCAGATTTCGGCCAGGTTCCGGGCGTAGGAGAGATCCTCGCGGCATTTGCCGAGGATCTCATCGCGAAGTCTCTCCGGTTCGAAGTCCACGCTGCCCAGCAGCGTGGCGACCGTCGCCTGCTTGTGCATGTTGAGCACGGCGGCCGTGTACTCGCGGCTGGCGACGCGGAAATCGGCCCGCGAATCAACCGCCCGGGCGGCCTCGAGAACGTCCAGCCCCAGCAGCAGATCGGCCCGGCCGTAGGGAATGGAGCCGGTGGTGGGGTAGGAGAGTGTGGAGTGTGTAGGGTGGGCACTGCCCACCATCGAAAGCGTCTCGGCGGAATGGTGGGCACTGCCCACCCTGCCAGCTTCATCGCTCGCGTGGTGATCGGCCACAAACGTAATCTGCGCGAACACCCCGCCGTTGCGGATGGCC
>JBEKVL010000258.1:0-8110 GCA_049514055.1 Tepidisphaeraceae bacterium
ACCGGCAACTCACTTCCTCACGGAATACTGCTTCTCCAGCTCCTCAAATCGCTTGAGCTTGTCGATCTCCTCCTGACTGTGCTCTCCCTCTTTTGCCTTGCCGGCGGCCGCCTCGGCCTGAAGATCGGCCACGACCTGATTCACCGCCTCCAGATCCTGCCGCACCTTCGAGATATCCTTGCCGATCTCACCCTGTTTGACGGTCATCTCCTTGAACTCGGCCTTGAGCTTCTCATCCGTCGCCCGGCCGGCCAACTGGTCCTGGAGAATCTGCACATGGATATCGCTGGCCCGGGTGCGAGCCTCAAGCTGCTGCCGTTCCAGGAGATCGACCTTCTTTGTCATCTCCTGCCGCAGCACCTGCTCGCGCGTGCCGATCTCTTTCTTCATATCCTTCCCGGTCGCCCAGTAGGCATCACGGCTGCAGCCCGCGGCAGCCAGCAGAAACGCGAAAACGACAGCGCCGAATACGAATCTCATACCAGTTACTCCTGTTGACAAATAACCCAAACACGCTGGTGATCCCCTCAACGGCGGTAGGAATACTGCCTTTGACCGCCATTTTCAACTGCCTGCCCGGCGGTGTCGCGGGAAGTTGCCTTGGTTCCGGGAGAAGCCTTTCGGGAGATGCCTCTTGCCAATGACGCCTCCGGCGCGTTACGAGGAAGGAGAGAAGGCGTCCAGTATGCCCCGGGGATTCTGGATTTCGATACTGTCGATCGACAATGGGGACAGCCAGCAGATCAACGTGACGCTGGAAGAGGGCGAGATCGAACCGCGAGCCGGGTTGACAACACCGCCCAGGATGTCAGTTTCTTCATCGGAAATCGGCCGCTCCCACGCTGCTTTCACTTTTATTTTCAATCCGTCGATTTATTTGTTGCCCGGAGTCAAAAGCGATGATATTTCTGAGCAGTACGATTGATCTGCCGTGTACGAGATTGGAGCAGATTATTTGGCCAAACCGATAAATAACCGATGAGGTTCGCCGCGTTTCGGCCGCACGCCTGCAGTTGCCACCCGCTAGCGGGATGAGCCCGACGGGAAGCGAAAGAAACGCAGCAGCCGGGAGCGATCCTTCCGGCGGGTAGAACCCCGCGTTCCAAATGGGTTTGGCTAAACAAGCTCCACACGACACTGGCGGGCGGTTGTATTTCTTAGCTCGTGGACACTGTGTCCGCGAGCTTTTTTGTTGTGCCGGCGCAGGGTTCAGCCAAGCGAAACGCATCATTTCCCGCCGACCGGCTGAAGCACCGTCGCAATCGGCTCCTTGCCGGTGAACTGGGGCTTGCGGTCACTCGAAGGCTTGAGGCGGATGTTGCGGAACCATACCGGCGTCCCGCCGTAGTTTTGCAGGCCGATGAATCCTTCCTGGGGCAGCGAGCCGATCGCATGGGGGAACTTGTTGTGGCCGCCATCGGGATTCTTCTGGGCCGTGGTCCACTGGGCCAGGTCAGCCTTCACGATCTCTTTGCCGTTCAGTTCCACGGTCACGTTCTGCCCGTTTACCGTGATGCGATAGTGGTTCCACTCCCCGACCGGGCTGCTGGCCGGCACCGACGGATGCACCAGGTCGTAAAGTGCGCCATTGGCATTCATGGCATCCCACTTCACGTTGTAGGAGGCATCGTCGAGGATCTGGATCTCGAGACCGGTATTGACGGGATCGGCCGGGCTGTGGTCGCGGATGAAGACGCCACTGTTGCTCTTGCGGTCGCCGATGACCTTGAAGTCAAGTTCCAGCACATAATCGCAGTAGCGTTTCCGGGTGAAGATCGACGGCCCGGGTTTGGCCGGGTGAAGTTCGCCCTGTTCGTTGATGGCCCACGCATCCTTGACGCCGGCCGCGTTCCAGGCGTCAAGATCCTTGCCGTCGAAGAGGATTTCCCAGCCGTCCTTATCGAGGCGAGGCTGATATGCGGCCGGGGCATCAGCAGCTCTGGCAGCATTGGCGGCAATGACCAAGGTCAGAAGTGCAAGGGTGAGGGTAATGATTCGCATGGTGCTCCATTGTTGAACTGCGGACAGTATGATTGGAGTCCGGTCGTTGCACAAGTGGGCCAACGCCCTGCGGACCTATACCAGGGAAGGTTTGGTGAGCCTGGGGGTTTCCTGGGTATGGATCGGGCTGGAAGGCGAGGCGAGCCAGTACGCGAAACTGCGTCACGCCGATACCCATGCGCTGGTGCGCGAGCTGCACGCGCACGGCATCCACATTCTGGGGTCGACCATCATTGGCCTGGAGACGCATACGCCGGAGAACATCGACGCCGCCATCGACTACGCGGTGAGTCATGAGACGGAGTTTCACCAGTTCATGCTCTACACGCCGACGCCCGGAACGCCGCTTCACGCGGAGATGTCGAAGCAGGGCGTTCTCCTCAGCCGGGAGGAGTTTGCGGAGGCCGATACGCACGGGCAGCTCCGGTTCAACTATCGCCATCCGCACGGCGTTGCAGGAAGGCTATTCGCGGCCGGACGTTGCCGCCGGGCTGGTGTACGCGGTCGTCAACAATTACCTGTCCAAAGTCAAAGGCCCGCGCGCGGTCGGCCGGAGAGTCTTCTTCCAGGGCGGCCTCGCCCTCAACCGCGCCGTTGCCTGTGCGTTTGCACAGTGTCTTGGAAAGAGATAACCATCCCGCCTCGCCCCGAGTTGCTGGGCGCCATCGGCGTGGCTCTGCGGGCAATCGAGAGAGCCGGCACCTTCGCGGGCGATAACCAAGACTTGGCGACCCTGGCCGAGCCGGCCATGAAACAGGTGGGCCACTTTGCCTGCGCCGCCTGCGGGAACCACTGCACCATCGATCGCTTTAAGGTCGGCGGACGACGGTTCCCATTCGGTGGCAAGTGCAGCCGGTTTGACACCGTCTGGAAACGGACAGACAAAGTCGCGGAAATGGCCGATCTGGTCGAGGCCAGAAACCGCCTCGTCTTCGCCGCGGCTGCGTCGCCGCCGTCCGGCGTACGCCGCATCGGCATTCCCCGTGCCCTCACCGCCCATTCGCTTTATCCGCTCTACAACACCTTCTTCTCGCGGCTGGGGATGGACGTGATTCTCTCCGGCGTCAACCCGGCCGGCGGATTGATGGCCAATTCGGGCTTCTGTTTCCCCGTGCAGATCGCCCACGGTGCGGTCCTGGACCTCATCGAGAGTGGTACGAACCTGATCTTCCTGCCACAGGTCAGCCGGATGCCAAATCCGCAGGCCGGGCGGGATTCATACCTCTGCCCCATTGCCCAGGCCAGCCCGTATGTCATCGCCAAGGCTTTCCCCGGCGCAACCATCCTCTCGCCGGTCCTGGATTTCGCCAACGGCTACGCCGCGGCCCAGGATCTGGTGAACCTCGCCGAGTCGCAGTTGGGCTTCTCCCGCGACGCGTTCCAACATGCCTACCAGGAGGCGATCGACGCCCAGTTCCAGGCCGAGCAGTCGATGCGCTCAATGGACGAGCAGGCCCTGAATGACGCTCTTGCCGATGGCAAGCCGACCATTCTCATCGTGGGCGGGAGCTACAACGCCTTCCCCCCGGAAGCATCCCAGTCCATCGCCCGGAAACTCGCGAGCATGGGCATACGCGTCATCCCCGGCGACTGCCTCCCGCAGGAGCGCGCCGGGCCGCTGTCGTAAACACCGCCGCCGGTCCATTTGCCGGAGGTCGTTCGCACGCAGAGGACGGGCGAAAGACTGTCCGGACTGCCATTGTTCACCTTCACCGCCGTGAACTTGTTGGCCAACACCAGCGCGCCGGCCTCTGATGACGCGCTCAGGTCCGTGTCTCGCGGGCCCTCGCTGCCCGGTTCCGCCGTGATGGTTGTTGAAGCATCCTTCGCAAGGCGATCGATGATGAACAGCACACGAGCCCCGTCGGCCGTGGCGATGATCTGGGCGGGGATGGGTGCGCCGTCGCGCCTCACGAGCACCTTTCCGCCCTTCATACCGGGCAGATCCCAGGTGATTGGCTCGTTCGCCCACGCGCGGCCGATGTTGTCCCGGATCGTGAGATTCAACTCGGCGGCGATCAGGAGTCGTGACCACAGGAGGCCGCATAGTCCTGTACTCAGCAGCTTGATAATCTGCATATTGCTCCTGTCGTTTCGTTTCGCGTCACACGAATCACCTACGCTTAATAGTGCGTATTGTGCGGCTGGTTATGGCGTCGGGCATGCAAGCCCGCATGTATTGCCTGGGACGATGCCGCAACGCAACGGAAGAAGCCCCGTACAAGAAAAGACCGAAGGGAGATACGCGATGGTAACATTGACGCGCTTCGTGCCGATGTCGAGCATCGTGGCCCTCTTGGCCGGGTGGTTGGCGCAGGAAACCAGTTTCGGAAACTTCGCGGCTTTTGCGGCCGGCGCTGCCAATGCCAGCGCAGAGCTTCCTGGGTCGCCGGACTTTCGGCCCACGTCCCAGCGCCCCGTCGGCTGGCGCGGCGACTGGACCGGGCGGTTCCCCGGCGCTACTCCGCCGACCGAGTGGAGCCGCCGGGTCAAGGGGATTACCAGCCAGATCAAGTATCAGTCGGGCAAGCCCTCGGGCGAGCCTGGCCCCGACAGCCACCCGTTGGAGTATTTCACCATCAAAGAGTGGCTCGTGGCCGGGCTGTTCGCCGCGGAAGACCCCGCCAGTGGCATCGAGAAAGACTTCCTGGGCGGCGAGGCCGGTGTCGAGCCGGCTGCGAACGCGACAGCGGGCGACTCGGCATGGAAACCGCTCCGCGTGGGCATCGAAACGCAGAGTACGCACTATCACAATGAAGGCACCTGCGGCGATCTCAATGTCGATTTCGTCTACTGCTTCGAGAGCCTGCCTCAGAGCGGCATGATCAAGGCCCCCCGCACGCTGGACAACAAAGTGGCCTACGCGCACACCTATGTTCATTCGCCGGCCGCCGGCGAGGTCATGCTGCGCGTCAATTTCACGACGGCGGCCATCAAGGTGTTCCTCAACGGCCAGATCGTCCCCATCAAACGCGGCCAGGAGATCAAAGTTGCGTTGAAAGCCGGCTGGAACCGGCTTCTGGTGAAGGCCGCCAGCAGCGAAGCCGCCGTGCCCGAGGGACAGAACGCGTGGGTCAGCCACTGGCGATTCGCGGCCTACCTGGAACCGGTGCCGCCGATCTCTTACGAAAGCAAGGGCATCATATGGATGACCCGGATGACCGGCCGGAGCATGTCCCAGCCGATCGTCGTGGGCGAGCGGCTCTACATCGGTTCGGGCATGACGGACCTGCTTTGCATCGACAAGAAGACCGGCAAGATCCTCTGGCTGCGGTCCAACACGCCGTATGACGCCCTGACGGACGAGCAGCGAGCGGCCGTTCCCGAGATTTCCGAGAAGATCGAGCCGTTGGTCAGGAAACTGAGCGCGCTCAACGACGAGGCGGTGAAGGCCATCAATGCCGTAGTCTCCCCGCTCGGCGTGGCGGCCAGCCAGCAGGCGGAACTGGACGAGACGATCAAGGCCAAGATCGACGCCGAACGTGCCATTCACCTCGCCTTCAGGGCCATCGACCGCAAGAAGTATCCGCCGATGTACGACAACGAAGTCTCCGCCAGCAACCCCACGCCGCTCAGCGATGGACAATATGTCTACTGGACCTGCGGCGGCGGCATGAAAGGCCCCGGCGCGCAGGTCATCACCTGCTTCAATTTGGACGGCAAACGTATCTGGAGCAAACACGACCCATCCCTCGGGTCGCCCGAGCATGGCAACCACATCTCGCCCAACCTGGTTGACGGCAAACTGATCTACGCGGCCAGGGGAACATTGATCGCATTCGACGCCAAGACCGGCCAGGAACTCTGGCGCAACCACCCCGACGACTGGCAGAACGAAGGCCACGGCAGCACCTCGCCGTTGATCGTCAAGATCGGCGATGCCAGCGCCATCATCGAGATGCGCTACATCCACCGCGCTGGCGACGGCACCGTGATCTGTCCCAGCACCCTGGATATCTGGGGAATCCTGACGCCCATCGTCGAGAACGGCGTCATGTTCAATCCCTGCCGCTGGCGCGGTTTCAAGGATCCGGTTTCGTTCGTTGGCGCCAAACTCCCCGCCAGTGTCGCCGCAGGAGCGAAAGTGCAGACGGTCCTGGATCTGCCCGGTAAGGATGTCACCATGCCCCAGCGAACGGACGGCCCGATCTTCATGGTGGCCTCACCGCTGTATGTGGACGGCGTGGTCTATTCAATCGAAATGGGCGGCGGACTGACCGCCGTCGATGCCGTCGCCGGCAAATCCCTCTACCGCCAGTACCTGGATGGATACAACCGCTACAACCGCTTCCTCTACGGCGTGGCCGCCAGTCCCACGCTGGCTGGTAAGAACATCTACATCATCGACGATGCCGGCTACACGCACATCATCCAGCCCGGCCCGCAACTCGTGGAACTGGGCCACAATATGATTGAGAACGTCTACCCCGCGGGTCTGGGCGGTAATCCCTGCAGGCAGGAATCCTTTTACACCTCGCCGTTCTTCGAGGGCAAGTGCATGTACCTGCGCGGCGAAGAGTACCTCTACTGCATTGGTCAGGAATGAGAAAGCGATCCCAATGGCACGCCTTCCACATGCACTGTTGATGGTTCTCGCGGTTGCCGGACTGCTCCGGCCGACAAACGGGAACGTCCTTGCCGCGGAGAATGCTCCGTCGGCCGAGCATCCCCTCGGTTGGCGCGGAGATGGCAGCGGGCAATACCCGGCGGCCGCTCCCGTCGCCAAGTGGTCGGCGAAAGAACACGTGTTGTGGAAGTCCGAGATCGGCACGGGATCCTCCTCGCCCATCGTGGTCGGCCCGCGCTTGTTCATCACCGCCGAGCCCAGCCTGCTGATCTGTCTGGAAGCTGAAACCGGCAAGGAGCTTTGGCGAAAGATCCACGATACCGCCGACTTTCCAGCCGCGGCCGATGCCAACCCGCCCATCCGGCCCAACCAGTACGGCAACGCCACTCCCACGCCCGTGAGCGATGGGAAATCGGTCTGGGTCTTCTACGGCACCGGCATCGTCGCCTGTTACGACCTGGAAGGCCGCCTGCGCTGGAGGAACTGGTATGCCATGCCGCTGACCACCAACTACGGACGCACTGCCTCGCCGTTGCTCGCGGGTGAACGCCTGCTGGTGCATTTCGGCCCCTTGGTGTGCCTGGAATCGGCCACGGGCAAGTTGCTGTGGAAGAACGACCGCGCTCAGGCAACCTATGGCACGCCCGTCCCGGTTCGCATCGGCGACGTGGACGTCGTCATCACTCCCGGAGGCCACGCCGTGCGCGTCAGCGACGGCAAGACCCTGGCATCGGATCTCGGGCATTGCATGTACACCAGTCCGGTCGCGCAGGGCCGGATCGTCTACTTCATCGACACGAGCATCAGCGCCGTGCAACTCCCCGAAAAGGCCGGCGAGCAGATTGAGGGCAAGGAACTCTGGTACGAGGATCTGAGCGGCGAGTTCTTCGCGTCGCCGATCGTATGCGGCGGCCGGATCTATGCGGTCAACCGGGATGCCAACTGCTTCGTGGTCGACGCCGCCACCGGCAAGACCATCCTGAGGAAGACGCTCGATCTCCCGCCCGCCGGCCGCAGTGAAAGCCCGAACATCTATCCGAGCCTTTGCCTTGGGGGAAAGCACCTGTGGGTGGGTAACGACGCAGGGGAATCGCTGCTCATTGAGCCGGGCGACCAGTGTACCGTCGTCGGACTCAGCTCGCTGCCAGGCGGTTCCGGCGGGACGCCAGTGTTTAACGGCACACGGATGTTCGTGCGGGGCGGCAAGTTCTTGTGCTGCGTCGGAACCGATCGGTAGCCAAGTACGCGAATGGCGCAACTTCCCAAGTCGGAGGGGACTGATCCAGAACCAACCCACTCGGATCGAAAAATCATAATCCCGTCCTATTCACAACCCCCTTCGAATATGCACAAGTATCCATACGATAGCATTAGCGACAACATGTAATGCCGGAATAGCCTTCCGCCGCCCCTCGCGGCGCAAACCACCCCCTTTCCCCCACGCCGCCAAGGGGGCCTGGAGGGCAGCCACGCCGGGTTGTCAGGGGTTCACATTCTCAGAACCAGGCTCCGATGCGCGTGGGCCGGCGGCGGCACCCACGG